>JAODBN010000294.1 GCA_025463965.1 Acidimicrobiaceae bacterium | reverse complement strand
GGCTACCAGGACGCGGCGCAGGCGAGTGGCTGGCTCGAGCCCCCGCAAAGGATGGGCTTTTTCACGGACACCACGGTGTGCATCGGCTGCAAGGCGTGCGAGGTGGCGTGCAAGGAGTGGAACCGGGTGCCGGAGGACGGCCTCAACCTGACCGGAATGTCCTTTGACAACACGATCGGGCTCGGCGCCGACACCTGGCGCCACGTTGCGTTCATCGAGCGCCCGGCCCAGGACGGGACGTTCCGCTGGCTGATGGCTTCCGATGTGTGCAAGCACTGCACCGATGCCGCCTGCCTCGACGTGTGCCCCACCGGGGCTCTGTTCCGCACCGAGTTCGGGACCGTCGTCGTGCAAGAGGACGTCTGCAACGGGTGCGGCTACTGCGTGCCGGCGTGCCCCTACGGGGTGCTCGACAAGCGGGAGGACGACGGGCGGATCTGGAAGTGCACGCTCTGCTACGACCGCCTCCTCGACGGCGAGGAACCCGCGTGCGCAAAGACGTGTCCCACCGACTCGATCCAGTTCGGCCGACTCGACGAGCTGCGCGAGAGAGCCGATGTCCGCCTGGCTCAGCTGCACGCGGCCGGGGTCGGCGAGGCCCAGCTGTACGGGAGGGACCCCACCGACGGGGTGGGAGGCGACGGAGCGTTCTTTCTTCTCCTCGACGAGCCAGAGGTCTACGGGCTACCTCCGGACCCGGTCGTCACGACTCGCGACCTCGCCCAGATGTGGCGCCTCGCCGGGCTCGCTGCCGTGGGCCTCGCGGCAGGGGTGGCTGCGTGCTTTTCGGGGAAGCGGCCGTGAACGAGACCCGGGTGACCACCGAAGGCCTGCAAGGCGCGCGCCCGGGCCGCGAAGCCCTGCCCGGTGGCACCAAGTCGCTCGGCACAGACCGCGGCGGAGGCCGGCGCAAGAGGCGGCGCGACGACGAGTCAATGGTGGGCTCGGCCGAGTTCCGCTCGTACTACGGCCTCCCGGTGATCAACAAGCCCGTCTGGGAGGCCCGCGAGATCGCCGGCTACTTCTTCCTCGGCGGGCTCGCCGGGGCATCCTCGCTCGTCGGCTTGGGGGCCGAGCTCACCGGCCGTCCGACACTCGCGCGCGGGGCAAAGGCCGGAGCGGCGGGGGCGATCGGCCTCTCGCTCGTCGCGCTGGTCAAGGACCTCGGTCGTCCAGCTCGCTTCGCCAACATGCTGCGGGTCTTCAAGCCGAGCTCGCCGATGAGCGTGGGCACCTGGATCGTCTCGGCCTACGCGCCGAACGCGATGCTCGCCGCGCTCGGCGAGGCGGCGGTGCCCCTCGCGGGGCTCGCCGCGGGCGGTCCGCTCGCGGCCGTGGTGACCGCCCGGCGCGTTGCCCTTCTCGGGAAGGTGGCAACTGGCGTGGCCGCGACGCTCGGACCGGCGGTCGCCGCGTACACCGGGGTGCTGATCGCCGACACCGCGGTGCCCGCCTGGCACGGGGCCCGGCGCGAGCTGCCGTTCCTGTTCGTCTCCTCGGCGGCCGCCGCCGCCTCCGGGCTCGGGCTGATCGTGGCCCCGCCGGGTGAGGCGGCTCCGATGCGGTGCCTCGCCGTGGCGGGAGCCGGCGGCGAGCTCGCCTTCGGGACGCTGCTCGAGCGCCGCCTGGAGCCCGTGGTGGCAAAGGCGTACAAAGAGAACCGGGCCGGCAAGCTGATGAAGCTGGCGAAGGGGCTCTCGATCGCCGGCGCGACGGGGGCTGTCCTCGGTGGGCGCAGTCGAGCGTTGCGCATCGCTTCGGGTGCCTGCCTGCTTGGTGCGTCGGCGTGCACGCGCTTTGGGGTCTTCTTCGCCGGCATCGCCTCGGCCGAGGACCCCGCGGCCACGATCGTGCCCCAGCGCGAGCGCCTCGAAGAGCGGCGGCGGGCCGCGGCGAAGGAGACCGACGGGTCGTCCCCCCTCGCCGGCGACACGCTCCTCGGGAGCGCCTGAACCGCGCTCGTGTGACGCTCCCGCAAGATCCGGGCGTGTTGCCACGGGTAGCGGGCGTGGGTGCGAGACTGGGGCATGGCTCGCATCGACGCGCTCCTTCAGCGCGGCCGCACGATCTCGGTTGAGCTGTGGCCGCCGCGCACCCCCGAAGCGGCGGTGCGCCTCGGCGCATCGCTGGAACGGCTCGAGGTGCTTCGCCCGGCGTTCGCCTCGATCACCTACGGAGCCGGTGGCTCGACCCGGGAGCGCACGCACGACCTCGTGGTGTCGCTGCGGCGGGCCGGGCGCGTCACCCCGATGGCCCACCTCGTGTGCGCGGCGCACCGGCGGTCGGAGCTGGTGGAGATCCTCACCCGTTACCGCGACGCCGGGGTCGAGAACGTACTGGCGCTGCGCGGCGATCCGCCGCTGTCTGCCAACGAACCGCTCAAGGACGGCGAGCTCCATCACGCGATAGAGCTCGCGCAGCTCGCGAAGGACGTGGGAGGTTTTTGCGTCGCGGTGGCGGCGCACCCCGGGGGCCACCCCCTGGCGGACAACCGGGGCGCCGATCTCGATCGGCTCGCCGAGAAGCTGCAGGTGGCGGACTTTGCCATCACGCAATTTTTCTTCCAGGTCGAGGAGTACCTCGAGCTGGTGGAGGGGCTCGCTGTCCGGGGCATCCACAAGCCGGTGGTCCCAGGGATCATGCCGATCACCAACGTGCGGACCGTCACCCGGATGGCCGAGCTGTCCGGATGCCACGTGCCGCGCGAGATCGCCGAGCGGGTGGAGGCGGTCGCCGACGACGCGGAGGCGGTCCGATCGATCGGCGTGGAGATCGCCACGGAGCTGTGCGAGAAGCTGCTCGCGGGCGGCGTGCCCGGCCTGCACTTCTACACGATGAACCAGGTGCGGGCCACCCTCGAGACCTGCGCCAACCTGGGCCTCGTGTCTGGCGACGCGGTCACGGGGGCGGCCGAAGCGCCACGTCCGGGGAGCGACGCGCGAGCGCAGTGAGCGCGCTTGGCCGGTGGCTGGCAAACCACGTCCCAGCAGATGAGGCCGAGGCGGTCCATCTCGCGCGAACGCGCTCACTCGTAGCCGACGCCGCTGACTCTCCTTGGAGCCGTGAGCTGCCCTTGCACCTGACTGGCTCCGCGCTTGTCGTGCACCCGCCGACGGGTCGGGTGCTGCTCCGCTGGCACGAGCACCTCGGTCGCTATTTGCACGTGGGTGGTCACGGAGACCCGGGGGAGAGCGATCCCTACGCGGTCGCCCTTCGCGAGGCGACAGAGGAGACCGGCCTCGAGGACCTGGTGCCGTTCCCCGGCCCCGAGCCGCTCCTCGTCCAGGTCGCCGTGGTTTCGGTCCCCGAGCGCCGAAAAGAGCGCGCCCACGAGCACGCCGATCTTCGCTTTCTTCTTTCCACCTCCACTCCCGAGCTGGCGGTTCCCGAGAAGCCGCAGGCGGTTCTCGTCTGGCGCAGCGTCGCCGAGGCGCGCTCGGAGGTGGGCAATGATGGGCTCGGCGCGTGCCTGGACCGCGTCGGGCTGCTCCTCGCCGGTCTTGGCGGCAACGCGGATCGGTAGCCCAGGCTGTGGCGGCCGTGTTGTTGTCCGACCTCTCCGAAGCGTGAAGGCGCTTCGGAATGCGTGCCCGGCGCTGGGCCACTGGATCGTGCCCACTGCGCGTGTTTCGCGAAATTCGGTCGGCCGCGGCACGCTTTGGGGGCGGGCGCTCGCAGGATTTCGTTGACTTCTCGACACTCCCTCGGTACCTTGTACGGACAGGCCGACATCAGATCAGGTAGGGGGCATCAAAAGGGTACGGTCGCATCCGGTTCGGAGGGGGCCGTCGCTACCTGACAGGTCCCAGCCACTGCCTTAGTGAAGCGAGGCCTTCCCAGCGTTGGGCCGTCTTGCCATTCGGCTTTGGAACTCTTGCCGGGGCGCTCTGCCACCCCGAATCACACTGCGCTCGTGTCGTCTGCACGTCCATGTTCCGCTCGACTATGCAGGGGGATCTATGAGCAAGCGGCATGCAACAACGGCGAAAATGCTCTTATTGCCGGCCATTGCAGTTACGGCGGCGGTGGTATCGGGCGCAACCGCCGGAGCCTCGCAGGGTCGGGCGTCGAGCACCGCCAAGGTAAGCCCGATCGTCGCTCAGGCCAAGGCCGAGGCCTTGGCCGCGAGCACCTGGCCCTCGACATGGAAGGGGCCGACGACTCCGACCACTCCTCAGGTGGGCAAGAAGGTCGTCGTGATCTCTTGTAGCCAGGCAACGGCCTGCGCGCTCGAGGTCGCAGGAGTCGTGCAGGCCGCGAAGGTGATCGGTTGGAAGACTCAGGTCGTCGACGGCAAGGGAGACGCCGGCGTGACCGCATCCGCCATCCGCAACGCCGTGGTGGGCGGTGCCAACGCGATCATCCTGGCAAGCGTCAACGTGGGCTCGGTGACGAGCGCGTTGCAGTTCGCCAAGGCCCATCACGTGCCGGTTCTGAACAATGCCTCAAACACCGCCGCTCAAGAGGGGATCAACCCGACTCTGGTCGCGGGCAACAACCCCGATCCGGATGCACAGCGTGGACGCATCACCGCTGACTGGATGATCTGGAACAGCGGCGGCAAGGCTCAGGTCATGCTGTTCCGCACCGACGACGCAGGCCTGAACGCCCGCGACGCGGCCACGGTGGCTCGGCTCAAGCAGTGCTCAGGGTGCAAGATCCTCGAGCAGAATTTCGCCGGCTTTGCAGTCACGACCACGCCGGCGATGAGCCAGGCGGTCAGCTCGGTGCTCCAGCGGTTCCCGAACGTCGGCTACATCAGGACGCCCTACAGCGCTGCCGACGTGTTCGCCGAGTCGGCCCTGCAGTCCCGGGGAGCGAAGAAGGTTCAGCTCATCTCGGACTCGCCGACGTCGCTGCAGATGCAGCAGTGCTACCAAGGCAAGAGCATCGGAGCGGTGTACGGCGACGACCTCACGTGGGTCGGCTGGGAAGCCGTCGACGAGATGAACCGGATCCTCCAGCATCCTGGCGTCACCCCCCCGGCTGAGAACACCCAATGGGTGCTGCGCCTCTCGCCGTCCAAGCAGTTCTGGCCAGCCGGCCAGACCCCGCCGGCGGCTGCCAGCTGCCCGGCGAGCGGAAACTTCAACGCCGGCAACCCGGTGAATTACCAGGCGAAGTACAAGGCGCTGTGGGGCCTCAAGTAGGCGCTGATACGAGTGAGCCTTCGGTGGCCCGGCCGGACGGCCGGGCCACCGAGCATCTCGGATCGGACCCCGCTGGCAGGTCGCCAGCGTTGGCGACGTTTCCGGGTGGACCACTCACCGTGTCGACGGTGGGCATGGCCGTAGCCGACCTTCGCAGCGCGATGACCGAGTACTGCGGAAAGCTCGGCTGGGGACCGTGGACGGTGTATCGCCAGGAGCCGCCAGAGCTCGAAGCGATGCGCTATCGGGGCGCGCCCGCCGAGTTCTCGTTCCTCGTCGCCGGCACAACCGCTCCTGGCGGGACCGCGTTTTGGCTTTGTCAGCCCCTCGAGGGCCCGAGCCTGTACCGTGACCTCGTCGAGGAAGGTCTTCCCGGTCCGCACTTCATGACGGTCTGGCGCAAGAGCGCTGCGGAGAGCGACGCGCTACGCGCCTGGTTCGCGAACGAGGGTTGCGCCGAGCTGATGTCTGCACGGATGAAGGGGTCAATCGAGTTCGCCTTCGTCGACACGCGCCGGATCTTCGGCATGATCCTCGAGACGGGGTACGGCTCTTCGGCGAGCCAGCGGATCGATTCGATCTTTCCCTCGTCAGAAGGATCCTCCGATGCCCGCAACTGATCGCTGGTCCTGGCGCGATCAGGGTGCCGACCTCTTGGCCCGTTACGGCCTGGTGCTCGTCACGATCCTCGTCATCGTCGTGTTCTCGGCGGTCGAGCCGAGCACGTACTTCACGCCCTTGAACTTCGAGGTCATCGCGACGAACCAGGCGCCCACGCTGTTGATCTCGCTGGCGATCCTGCTGCCCCTGATCACCGGCGAGTTCGACCTGTCGGTGGCGGCGAACTTTGGCTTCTGCGAGCTGCTGGTCTCCGGTCTGATCCTCAAGGAGGGTCTGCCCTGGGGAGCCGCCGTCGTGCTCACCCTGATCGTCGGGGGGTTCGTCGGGCTCGTGAACGGGCTTTTGGTCGTCGTGTTCAAGCTCAACTCGTTCATCGCGACCCTCGCCACGGCGACGGTGATCGGCGGCTTCACCACCTGGTACTCCGGCGGCCAGATCATCAGCGGGAACTTTCCGAGCTTCTTCGACCAGATCGGACAGACGCAGGTATTCGGCTCGCTGTCGCTGTTCGTTGTCTACGCCGTAGCCGTCTCGTTGCTGATGTGGGTGGCCCTCAATTTCATCCCGGCGGGGCGGCACCTCTACGCGACGGGTGGGGGCCGAAATGCTGCGGTGCTGATGGGCATCCGAACGGGGAGGCTCATCATCGTGGGCTTCATCGTCTGCGGGGTCATCGCGGCGATCGCCGGGGTCATCACCGCCAGTCAGCTGACGAGCGGCCAGCCTGCGCTCGGCGCGAACTACCTCTTGCCCGCCTACGCGGGAGCATTTCTCGGCGCTACGACGATCAGCCTCGGACAGTTCAACGTCTGGGGCACCGTTGTCGGGGTGTACCTCCTCGGCGCCGGGGTGTCCGGCCTGCAACAACTCGGCGTTCCCTCCTACGTCCAGGACTTCTTCGACGGCGGAGCCCTGATCGTCGCAGTGGCAGCATCGATCTATGTCGCCCGTCGTCGCGCCGGTGCGCTTTCGCGCCCTACCGGTGGCGGGGAATCGATGGCCGTCGAGCGCCGGGGACCGAAGACTCCCGATCGCGAAGCGAGTGATGACCCGTCGCTCCCCGAGGCGTCGCTGACGTGATCGTCGAGATCGGCCTGTTCCGTGTGGAGCCGTCAAGCCTCGACTCGTTCCAGCCGATAGCCCAGGACATCCGCCGGGCGTTTGCGGAACAGTCGATCCCAGGGCTCGGGTCGTTCCACATGGGCCCCGCCCTCGAAGACCCGTCCCGCTGGACGGTCATCGTGGCCTGGCAAACGCTTCAGGACCACCGGTCGTTCGTCGCCTCGCCGGAGGGCCAGCGCCAACAGAAGTTGCTGGAGCCCTACATGAGCGAGACGCCTGAGATCTTGCACCTGTCGCTGCCCGAAGTGGTCGGAGGTCTGTCGTGAGCACGATGCAGGTAGAGCTGTCCGGGCGCCGGGTGCTGGTGACGGGAGCCGCGGGTGGCATCGGCTCGGCGGTCGTACAAGCGGTGGAGCGAGCGGGTGGCGAGGTCTTTGCCGTCGATGCGCGCGCGTCCGGAGGCGTGTTCGGCTGCGACGTCTCTTCCGAGGACTCGGTGGCCGCGGCGTTTCGTGCTGCCACCGCCGGCGGGGCGGTCACCGATGTCGTGCACGCCGCTGGGATCTGCCGGACTGCAGCGATAAAGGACATGGAGCTCGCCGATTGGCAGGCCGTCATTTCGGTGAACTTGACCGGGACGTTCTTGGTGGCACGCGAGGCCGCCCGAACCCTTCGTCGCGACAGCACCGTCGTTTTCGTGGCGTCGGTCGCGGGCCTCACGGGGGACCCCCTTTTTGGCGCGTACTGCGCCAGCAAGTTCGGGATGGTCGCCATTACCCAGGTGCTCGCCCGTGAGCTGGGCGCCAGCGGGATCCGAGTGAACGCGGTCTGCCCCGGCGGCGTTCGTACCTCGATGAGCGCCGAGACGATCCGAGCCGATGCCCAGCGCTACGGGCGCAGCGAAGAGACGCTGCGCGCCCTGTACGAGACCGACTCGTTCCTCGACCGCTGGGCCGATCCCGAAGAGGTCGCCGAGGCCTGCTTGTTCCTGCTCTCGTCCGGCTCTTCGTACATAAGCGGTCAGTCGATCGTGCTCAACGGCGGCGGGAACCTCTCCTCGCACCGATGACGGCTTCCCGGGAGTCCCACCTATGACCTACGCCGTGACGACCTCAGGACGGCTGTCAGCCGATCAGCTGGGCCTCGTCCTTCCCCACGAACACCTTCTGTTCGACCTGACCGCCTACCTCACCTCGCCCATGGACGAGGAGGAGGAGCGCCTCGCGAACGCCGAGCTGACCTTGGCGAACTCTGCCCACTTGCGGCGAAGCCCACTGGTGTCGCGTCAGAACCTGGAACTGCTCGACGAGGAGGTGGCCTCCACCGAGCTCGGCTACTTCCGCGAGGTAGGAGGCGGGACCGTCGTGGACTGCACCCTCCCGGAGATGGGTCGAGACGTCGAGGCCGCCGCGAGGATCGCAGACCGTTCCGGCGTGAACGTGATCGTGGTCACCGGCCACTACGTCGCATCGACGATGTCCACCGAAGTGCGAGCGCAGAGCGTGGACGAGATGACCGCGTGGATGATGGGCGAGCTGCGCGAGGGCATCGACGGGTCGGCGGTGCGAGCTGGCGCGATCAAGGTGGGCTTGACCAGCGTTGGCCGGATGCCCGAGGAGGAGCGGAGATGCCTCGTCGCCGCCGCCCAGGCTCAGTCCGAGACGGGAGCTCCGATAACGGTGCACAACCCGGTTCCCTTCGAGAAGCGCGGGGTGGAAGTGATGCGCCAGTTCGTCAAGGCGGGCGCCGACCCCGAACGCGTCGTGATGGGTCACATGACCCATAGCGTGCCCGACGAGTGGTACCACCGATCGGTGATGGACACAGGAGCCACCGTCGAGTTCGACCGCTTCGGCCAAGAGCTCTACCAGGAGGCCGGCGAGGGCTTCAATCGTTGGGGTCCGTATGCGGGAGAACCGCGCGACTCCGAGGTCGTGGCCGAGATCCGTTCCCTCGTCCAGGCCGGATACGTGGATCGCATCCTTATGTCCCACGACATCGGGTTTCGCAATGGGCTGCGGGCCTTCGGGGGCTTCGGATATGCGCACGTTCCCTACCGGATCGCCCGCTACCTCCGCCAGGTCGGCCTCGACGACGACGACCTCGAGCAGCTGATGGTCCGTAATCCTGCTCGGTTGTTCGCGTACGAGGCCTAGGTCACCGGCGCCGTTTTCAGGCGGTGTGTCGCACCTCGGCGCCGGTGATCAGCCGTACGACCTGCTCCATGTCGGTGCGCTGAGTCTCGACGGTGCCAACGTTCATCCCGGCACGCAGCACCATGATCCGGTTCGACAGCTCGAGCACCTGCGGCAGGTTGTGACTCACCAAGATCACGGCGATTCCCTGCTCGTTGATCTTTCGGATGAGATCCACGACTGCTTCGGTCTCTTGCACGCCGAGAGCCGCGGTCGGCTCGTCCATGATCACGATCCGGTGGCCGAACGCGTAGGCCCGCGCGACCGCGACCGCTTGGCGCTGCCCGCCCGAAAGGGTGTCGGTTCGCTGGCGGACCGATGGGATGCCGATGTTGAGCGTCTGGAGATGATCCCTCGCCGCTCGGCGCATGGCCCGCTTGTTGAGCAGTGGCACGACTCGCCCGAAAGGGCCGCCGATTCGGATTTCCCGGCCCAGGAACAGGTTCTCGGTGACGTCCAGCGTGGGGACGACCGCCAGATCCTGGTGGACCGTCTCGATGCCGTGGCGTCGGGCCACGATGGGACTGGTGAGGTGCACCGGCACGCCATCCATCAGAATCTCGCCCTCGTCGGCAGCGACCGCACCGGAGAGAATTTTCATGAGCGTCGACTTGCCCGCGCCGTTGTCTCCTACGAGGGCGAGGATCTCGCCTTCGTACAACTCCATGTCGATCGAGCGGAGGGCCTTCACTCTGCCGTAGGACTTGGACAGGCCCACCGTTGACAGGGCTGGCGGCTGTCGGGTCGCCGGCAGCTGACTGACAGGTTCGTTGGTCACAAAGCCCCCCGTCTCATGGTGCTAATTCACCCTGTCGAGACTCGTCTGAGGCTAGCACCGAAGGGGCAGGAGCCGGTCGCCGGAACGGAGATCTTCGGCCATTTTGCTCGCTGGCGACGCCTTTCGGCGACGCACGGCTGATAAGCAGAGCAGGAAGCGCGGGGATCGTGCTCTGACCCGGCACGATCTCGTCGGGCGAATGCTCAGCTGCCCGGACGGGTAAACGAGTCACCTGAGCGACAACGTGGGCTCTGCGAATCGGGTGTGCGCGTTCGCCAGCAATACGCCCCATCGCGCGAGACCCAAAAGGGAGGCACTAGCCGTGTCATCGGAGCTGAACAGGTGCGACCAGTGCGATCGTTAGGACGAGCGTTCGTCCCGCAGGTACTCGTTGCCGCACTGGTTCTGGGCGGTGTCGCGGCGACGCGCGGCGCGGCGACGAGCGGCGCGGCGGTCAGCGCGGGCGCCCGCCGGCAGCTGCCGGGGCGCAACGCGACGACGACCACATCTGCGGGGCTTCAGGTCACTTCGATGAGCCCCGCCTCGGGTACCCGCAACGTCAGCGGCTCTGGGCCGATCAAGATCACCTTCTCCGGGCCGATCTCGAAGCGGACGGCCTTCCCCACCCTGTCTCCGAACGTGCCCGGGCGGTGGGCGGTCAGTGGAACCGACGCGCTCACCTTCACCCCGAGCCAGCCCTTCGTGCCGCTCGCCCAGGTGACGGTGACCGTGCCAGCCGGTTCCGCAGGGGTCCGCGGATCAGGAGGTGCCGAGCTCGGATCTGCGGTGAAGGACACCTTCTCGGTCAAGGACGGGTCGGTGCTGCGACTGCAGCAGTTGCTCTCGCTGTTGGAGTATTCGCCCCTCGCTTGGGCACCGTCGGTCGGCGCCGTCGCTCCCACTGACACCGCGGGTCAACTCGCAGCGATGTACTCACCGCCGACCGGCCACTTCTCCTGGCGTCAGACGGGGTGGCCCGTGCAGCTGCGAGCCCTTTGGCAACCGGGTCGGTACTCGCTCATGACCCGTGGCCTCGTGATGGAGTTCCAGGCCGACCATGGACTGAACGTCAACGGCAACCTCGGACCGGGCCTGTGGAACGATCTTCTGCAAGTGGTCGAGAGCGGCCAGGTGAACACCGGCGGGTACAACTACGCTCTCGCCAACAAGACCGCACCGGAGTCGCTCACCATCTGGCACAACGCGAAAGTGGTAGCCCGCGACGCCGCCAACACCGGGATCGCCCAAGACCCCACTCCGAGCGGCAACTTCGCGGTTTACGCCCGTTACCGGTCTCAGGTCATGCACGGCACCAACCCCAACGGCTCCAAGTACGCGGACCCCGTGCAGTACGTCGCCTACTTCCATGACGGGGACGCCGTGCACTACCTGGCCCGAGCCGACTATGGGATCCCCCAGAGTCTCGGCTGCATCGAGCTGCCGCTCGCTCAGGCCGCTTCGGTGTGGCCCTACCTCGCGTACGGGACCTTGGTGAGCGTGATCGGCTAAGGGCGAGCGGGCTCGTCGCGTCCCTTCTCGGCATGGGCATTTCTCGATCTGACCGGAGCAGCGAGGCGACGGTAGCCTGCGTTCGATGACGACGAACGCCTCCGCCCGCCCGCCCGCCCACGTCACGGTCACCGGTGCCGCGGGCCAGATCGGCTACTCGCTCCTGTTCCGGCTGGCCTCTGGCCAGCTGCTCGGGCCCGACCAGCCGGTGATCCTCCGTCTGCTCGAGATCGAGCCAGCCATGAAGGCGCTCGAGGGCGTTGTCATGGAGCTCGACGACTGCGCCTTTCCTCTGCTCGCGGACGTCGTGGCCACCTCGGACCTGAAGACCGCGTTCAGCGGCACCTCGTACGCGTTCCTGGTCGGCTCGGTGCCCCGCAAGGCCGGCATGGAGCGTAAGGACCTGCTCGGGATCAACGGCGGGATCTTTCGTCCCCAAGGCCGAGCGCTGGCCGAGAACGCGGCGTCCGACGTTCGCGTGCTCGTCGTCGGCAACCCGTGCAACACGAATTGTCTGATCGCGCGGACGAATGGCCCAGAGATCCCCGACGAGCGCTGGTTCGCGATGACGAGGCTCGACGAGAACCGGGCCAAGTCTCAGCTCGCCCATCGCGCAGACGCGCCGGTCGCCACGGTGACGAACCTGGCGATCTGGGGAAACCACTCCTCGACGCAGTTCCCGGACTTCGCCCACGGACGCATCGGCGGCCGGCCTGCGCCCGAGGTCATCGGGGACAGCGCCTGGCTCGAAGGTGAGTTCCTGACAACGGTGCAAAAGCGTGGCGCGGCGATCATCGACGCCCGGGGCGCCTCGTCCGCGGCGTCCGCAGCATCGGCGGCGATCGACTCCATGGTCGCCGCGACGACGCCCACCTCGGAAGGTGATTGGACCTCCCTGGCGGTCGTCTCGCACGGCGAGTACGGCATCCCCGAGGGCTTGCAGTTCGGCTTCCCGGTGCGCGTCGGGGGCGACGGGACCTGGAGCGTCGTCGAGGGCATTGAGCACGACGATTTTGCCAAGGAGCGGATCCGTCTCACCACCGAGGAGCTCGAGGCCGAGCGGGCGGACGTCGCGGAGCTGCTCGGTTAGGGCCGCGACCGGCAATCCTGATCCGGTCCTGCTGATTCGGACCCGGTTGCCGAGTTGGCCGTGATCACCGGGCCATTGGTTGAATCCTCGACGTCGCGCACGACGGTGCCCCGTCCTAAGATTTGTGCAATGGACGTGAGCGCCTTCGACTTCAGACCCGCAGAGTTGACCGAGCTTCTGGTTGGGTTCGCCGCCATCGCGAAGGCGATTGACGTTGAGCCACGTCTCCACCAAGAGGACGAGGTGGCTCAAACTCCTGACGGCATCGTCAAAATGCACGAGGGCATGATCGGGCCAACGTTCAGGGTCCGCGTTCACCTCCGAGCAGGTGACAATGTGCTCTCGGACCTCGCGACACTTGAGTCAGCGTTTGGCGTTTCGGAGGTTCTGGACCCCGATGGTTCGGTGCGCCTAAGGCACGTCCGTCCTCAACCAGCTGCAAGTTGACACCCGGCCGCTTAGGGGCTCGTATATCGGGCCGTGCAAAACACTTCACTAAGTCGGCGTCGGGAAGACGCCAAGCCCGCAGGATTCGGCGTTCGGTGCGTCTCGGCAGCCCGAAAT
>JAODBN010000260.1 GCA_025463965.1 Acidimicrobiaceae bacterium | reverse complement strand
GATCGCCTCGTAGTTCACCCGCCAGCCGGCGAAGTGCGGCCAAGCCTCCCCGGGCTCGCGCTCGATCGGAAAGCCCACCCGCCTCATCTGTTCGGCCGCCTCGTACAGGTCGGCCAGGGTCAGCTCGAGGGCATCGCTCGGCAGCGGATCCGGGTTGTAGGACAGCCCGATCGTGGTGGCGATCCGGCGCAACGCCGAGAAGCCCATACGAAGGCACAGCCGGGCCTCCGAGGGGGCGGTGGACGGGCACAGGGCCAGCTGGAGCGCCGCTGCGTCGAGCACCGCGAGAAGCGACAGCAGCCAGTTGTAGCCGGCCACCGGGGAGCGGAACAGGATCAGGGCGGGATGGGTGCTGTGGCTCTCGGCGACGTCGGCGGCCCAGAGCTCCCAGTCGCGGTAGAACTCGGCCAGCGCGTCCGTCGTATGCACGAGCTGGTGGCGCATCAGCACCTCGGGTCCCCAGGCGGGCACCCCGGCGCGGCTCTCCATCAGCGACACGAGCGTCTCGCGCCGGGCGAAGGACTGGTAGAGCACCGGCAGGTAGCCGATCTGCAGGGCGATGGTCACCCCGCCGCTCACCGCGATCAGGATGAGCACAAGGTTGTTCGTCGGGCCTTGAAAGTGGTTGAGGGTCACGATGAACAGCGCCGCGGCACTCTGGCGCAGCGCCAGGCCGAAGCTCCCCGACCACGGCCACAGCATGAGCGCGCCGTCGACGCAGAACACCGCAAGGAACGCCGCCAGCTGGATGATCAGGACGACCGGGCCGACGGCGGCGAGCACCGAGTCCCGGCGGGCGTAGTCGCGAAGCGGCGCGCTCGCCGCGACCGCCAGGTGGTGCAGCCCCCACACGAGATGCCACGACGAACGCTGGAACATCGTGCGGCCCCTCGGCAGCACGAAGGTGGCGACGAGTCCGCCCCAGGTGGCGACCTCGAGCAAGAGCCCGACGGCGAACGCGAGGAATCGCACCGGGCCTAGCCTCGGGCCCGGCGCGCCGAGCGCTCGGCACGGCGCGCCACGAGGACCGCTGCCTCGGTCCGCCGGTGCATCCCGAGCTTTGTGAGCACGCTCGAGACGTAGTTCTTGACTGTCTTCTCGGCGAGGCCCAGCTCGTCGGCGATCTGGCGGTTGGTCATGCCCTCGCCGACGAGGTCGAGGACGCGGAGCTCCTGGCCGGTCAGGTGCTCGAGCGGGTCGTTCTGCGCGCCCGCCCGTACCGCCTCGAGCATCCTGCGGGTCTGGGATGCATCGAGCAGCGACCCGCCTGCCGCCACCCGCCGCACGCACTGTGCGAGCTCGGAACCGCGTACGTCCTTCGACACGAACCCGGACGCCCCGGCCATCATCGCGGCGGCCAGCGCCTCGTCGTCCGCGAACGCGGTCAGCATCAGACAGGCCACTTCGGGAGCGCGCGAGCGCACGTCGCGGGCGACCTCGATGCCGTCGCCGTCCGCGAGGCGCACGTCCAGCACGGCGACGTCGGGCAGGCAGGCCACGATGCGCTCCACGGCGTCGTGGGCGGTCGCCGCCTCGCCGATCACCTCCAGGTCTTCCCCGCTGCGCGCGAGCAGCTCGCGAAGGCCCGCCCGCACCACCTCGTGGTCGTCGACCAGGAACACCCGCACGCCCACGGCCGCCTCCCTGGGCCTCGAACCCCCGGGGCCGGCGGAGGAAGCCCAGACACTAGTTGCCGCTCCCCGCTCGCTCGCCCGAAGCGCTCGGCTCAAGCGGTGGCCGGCGCGCCGAAGCGCCACGGGAGCGGGCCGCTCACCCCGGGGTGGGCGACGAACAGGTCCCCGGCGTGGGGCTGCGAGGCCCGGGCCGCCTCGTCGAGGCCGGTCCGGGCGGTCACGATGTACAGCTCGTCGAGGCCCGGGCCGCCGAACGACACGCTCGCCACCTGGGAGGCGTCGACCTCGATCGTCGCCACGCGCTCACCGCTTTCCGGGTCGATCCGGTCGACGCGATGCCCACCCCACACCGCGACCCAGAGCATGCCCTCGTCGTCGATCGCCATCCCGTCGGGGCTTCCCCCCGAGATCTCGGTCACAGCCCGGCGGTTGGAGAGGGCCCCGCTGTCCGCGTCGCGATCGAAGGCGTCCACGGTGTGGCCGCCGGAGTCGATGTAGAAAAAGGTGCTCAGATCGGCGCTCCAGGCGAGCCCGTTGGAGACCCGGACGCCCTCGAGCACGGTGACCACCTCACCGTTCGGCGACAGCGAGTAGAGCGCTCCGAGCGCCTCGCTCTCCTTCCAGTGCATGGTCCCCGCGACGAAGCGGCCGAAGGGGTCGACCTTGCCGTCGTTGAACCGGACGACTTCACCGTCGGCCCGGAAATCGCCGATCGGCGTGAGGTGCGAACCATCGGCGTCCCCGAGCAAGAACCTGTCATGGGCGGCGAGCACCAGCCCTCCGTCCTGGCGCAGCACGACGGCTCCGACCGGCGTGCCGACCGGAAAGCTCCGATGGGCTCCGGTGGCGGGGGTGTAGCCGTGGACCGCCTGGCCCAGGATGTCGACGAACAGGAGCTCCTGGTTGCGGTCGTCCCACACCGGGCCCTCGCCGATCTCGGCGCCGACCTCCAGCGCCACCTCTGCGTGGAGCGTCTCCATGGTCTCTCCGTTCTCGTTGCACTGACGATCGGCCACTCGCTGCGGCCCGATGTTGGCACGGCGGCCGCAGCCGGGCACGCCTGACGGCGTGGCAGGCCGGATTGCGGGCCAGAAGTCAGCTGGCCGCCTGGTCAGCGGGTCAGCTGGTCAGCTGGTCAGCTGGTCAGCTGGTCAGCGGGTCAGCTGGTCAGCGGGCCGGCTGGTCAGCGGGCCGGCTGGTCAGCGGGTCAGTGGGTCGGCTGGTCGCCGACGGGCCGTCAACCGGCGCCGGAGAGCAGCCGGTCGACCTCGGGAGCGAGGCGTCCCTGGGACTCAAGCAGGTCGAGCACGCTAAAGCGGCTGCGCAGACGGTTGGCAAAGCGCAAGGTGGCCGCGAGCATGTCCTGGTCGACCTCGAGAAAGCCCGGTGAGGTGGGGACCCCGGCACGCGCGAGCGCCACGTCAACCTGCTGGAACAGCGGACCGAGGGCGACGAGCCGCTCCTGAAGGTTCTCGACGTCCGCCGCCGGGGGCGGCCAGCGCCGCGAGTAGTCGACGAAGGCCGTCGCCTTCTGCTCGCGCACCCCGGCGAGGGTCGGGTCCCCCTCGCCCAGCCAGGCCACCTCGTCCTCGGCGAAGGCACCCGGGACTTCGACGAGGGGGAGATCGAGGCCGTCGAGCGCGGCTCGTTGCAGCGCGCCGACAAAGCCCGTTGCGTAGGCGACCTGGAGCCCGTGAGGGGCATGGGCGCGCAGCCCTCGGTAGGCGAGAAGGTCCCAAAAGTGCGAGGCGTGGTGCTCAGAGCCGCTCGCCGGCCGGGAGTTGCCCTGCATCGCCATCGCCACGCCGGACTCGATGAGACCCGAGGCCAGCACGGCGATGCCCTCCTCGTCGCCCGAGAGGATCCGGTCGACGGCACCGACGCATTCGGCAAGGGGGGTGAGCACGCGCGACTCGACCGCCGGGCAGTACGGCTCGCCGGTGACCGCGTGGCCGAGCCGCCAGTCGAAGCAGGCACTCACCTTGCCCGACAGGTCGCCGAGCCCCCAGGTCGTCATCTCCGAAGGGGCGCCCGCCAGCACGGACGGCTCGGTGAAGATGGCGAGGGGGGCCTGTGCGGGGAACGTGAGCTTCACCCCGCCGAACTGCATCGCCGCCACCGAGGAGGCATAACCGTCCATCGAGGCAGCGGTTGGCACCGAGCAATAGGGTCGTCCTTCGAGGAAGCTGGCATAGCGGGTGATGTCGTTCAAGGTTCCGGAGCCGACCACGATCGCGGCCGGCGCCCCCGAGGTGGCGATGGCAGCGCGCACCCGGTCGGTGGCGGCCTCGTCGGCGAGCAGCCCGTGGCGCTCCGGGAACACGACCGGTGTCAAGAGGTGGCCGCCAGACACCAGATCGGCGACGACGCGCTCACCGAGGACCTCGAAGGTGTTGGCGTCGCCAACGACGACGAGCTCTCGCCACCCCTTTGCCTGAAGGAACGCGCCGAGGGATTCGAGCGCACCCTCCTTCAGCACGAGCTCCTCGAGAGGACTCTGGTGCAGCGCCCCGCAGGCCGGGCATGAAGTCGGGCTCATCGCGCCTCCCCGCCGGACGCGTCCTTCGGCGCATGCCCGCCGATCCCGTGGTCGCGGTGCTGGCCGTAGTAGGCGCCCGGGCCGTGCTTTCGCAGGAAGTGCTTGTCGCGCACCGCCGGGTCGAGGAGCGGGGCATCGGGGCGCAAGAAGAGCGTGAGGAGCGCCATCTTGGCGACCTCTTCCAAGGTGACGGCCTTTTCCAGTGCGTCGCTGGCGGATGTCCCCCAGGCAAACGGCCCGTGCCCGGGGGCGAGGACGGCCGGGACTTCCTCGGTGGTGGCGCTGCCGACCGCCTCCACGAGGATCTCGCCGGTGCTCTCCTCGTAGGACGCCTCGATCTCCTCAGGGAGCAGGCGCCGTGCGATCGGCACCGATCTCGGGGCGAGATCGGCGTGGGTGGTGCCGAGCAGCGGGACGTCTCGCTCGGCCTGGGCGAAGGCCGTGGCCCAGGTGGAGTGGGTATGGACCACCCCGCCGAGCTCCGGGAAGGCACGGTAGAGCACGAGGTGCGTGGCCGTGTCGCTCGACGGACGCAGCGATCCCTCGACCACCCTGCCGTCGAGGTCGACCACGGCGAGGTGCTCGCCGCGCATCGAGTCGTAGGGCACCCCGCTCGGCTTGATGACGACGAGTCCCCGCTCGCGATCGATGCCGCTCACGTTCCCCCAGGTGAGCGCAGCGAGGCCGTGGCGCGCGAGCGCCAGGTTGGCGTCGAGCACCTCCTCACGCAGATCCTCGAGCATGCTCAGGACCTCACCGAGGAACGGCGGCGGATCTCTTTCAGGCCGTGGAGCAACGAGACGTCCTTCCTTCCGAGCTCGTCGTGCAGCGCGCTGTAGATCGCGTAGACCTGGTCATAGACCGCACCTGCCGCCCGATCTGGCCGGTAGCGGGCCGCCGGCGACGGCCGGAGTGCGGCCGCCGCTAGGCGGATGTCGGAGAAGCCCCCCGCGTCGGCACCGGCGGCGACCGCGCCGAAAAGGGCCGAGCCGCGGGCGGGCACCTGCGGAGATCCCGCCACCTCGACCTCGTAGCCGGTGACGTCTGCCAGAAGCTGCATCATGAGCGGGCTCTTCTCGGCGATCCCGCCGCAGGCGACCGTGGCGGAGAGCGCAAGGCCGTGCGAGCTGAAGTTGTCGAGGATGGTCCGGGCCCCGAACGCGATCGACTCGAGGAGCGCCCGGTACACCTGCTCGGGGGTGCTCTGGAGGGTGAGCCCGGCGATCACCCCGGAGAGGTCGCCGTCCGAGAGGATGCTCCGGTTGCCGTTGAACCAGTCGAGCACGACGAGCCCGGTGCTCCCCGGCGCGAGGGCCGCCGCTTTCTGCTCGAGCTCCCCGTAGCGCCCGGCGCGCCCGTCGCGCCCCGCACCGAGCAGGCGCTCGACGTACCAGGAGAACATGTCCCCGACCGCCGGCTGGCCCGCCTCGTAGCCGTAGGAGCCGGGGAGGATCCCGTCGCGCACCACCCCCGTGATGCCCGGCAGGCGCACCTCGCGATCCGCGACGACCATGTCGCAGATCGAGGTACCCACGACGCTGACGAGCACGCCCTCCTCGCTCACTCCGCAGGCCGGCACAGCGACGAAGGAGTCCACGTTGCCGACGGCCACCGCGACGTGCTCGGACAGCCCGAGCGCGCCGGCCATCTCGGGAGTGAGGGTGCCGGCTCGGCGCCCGAGAGCCGAGAAGGCGCTCCCCAGCTTGGCGGCAGGCTCGGTGAAGCCGGGGATGGCCGCGGCGAAGTAGTCGGCCGGCGGGAGCCCGGAATCGGGCGACCAGAAGGCCTTGTAGCCGGCGGCGCAATCGCTTCTCGCCAGGCGCCCCGAGAGCTGCCACACCACCCAGTCGGTCGCCTCGACGAAGGCGTCGGTGGCCTCGTAGACGTCCCGGTCCTCCTGGAAGACCTGGCCGAGCTTGGGGAAGTACCACTCCGAGGAGATCCGGCCGCCGTAGCGCGAGAGGAACTCGTCGTCCCGCTCCAGGGCGACCTCGGTCATCCGGTCGGCAAGGGGCTGGGCCGCGTGGTGCTTCCACAGCTTGGGCCACGCGTGCGGGTGCGCCGCCCACGCGTCCATGAGCGCGAGCGGTCTGCCGTCGGCGCCAGTCGGCAGCACCGTGCATGAGGTCACGTCGACCCCGACCCCCACGACCCGGGCCGGGTCGATCCCCGAGGATCGAAGCGCTGCCGGCACCCCTCTCCGCAGCACCTCGAGGTAGTCACCGGGATGCTGGAGGGCCCAGTCGGGCCCGAGGGGCTCGCCGGTGCCCGGGAGCTCCGAGTCGATGACTCCGTGGGGATAGGCCACGGCCTCGGTGGAGAGCTCCTCGCCGCTCGACAGGTCGAGCAGGAGGACACGCCCCGACTCGGTCCCGTAGTCGACGCCGATCGCCACCGGCGTCCCGGCGCCCGCACCTGGCCCGCTCACCTTGCTCCTTTCCTCGCCACCGCGTCGCCCACTACGTCGGGCTCGCCGCGGGGCCCGTCAGGTCCTGCGGGCCGCGCCGTGGATCCTCGGGCGCGTGCGACAGCGGGCGAAGCGTAGTGGTGGGAGGAGCTCGCTCGGGTGAAGCGACCTCAGCCGCCGAGCAGGCCCGTCGGGCAGGAGACGCCTGTACCGCCGACGCCGCAGTAGC
>JAODBN010000257.1 GCA_025463965.1 Acidimicrobiaceae bacterium | reverse complement strand
GCCCCCTCAGCGCCCGACATGTAGTAGAGCGCCTTAAGGCGACCGGCGTGAGTGAAGCATTCGATCCTGGCAGCGGACCGTTCACCCTCGATGAGGTACGCCAGCTCCTTAAGGCGCTCGACCGCCTTCCCGGCAAGGTGGCGAACGTCGACGGGATCAGTGACATCGCGATCGTCCCTTGCCTCAACGGCAAGGTGGCCCCGGCGTCCCAGGTCGTGTGGCCGGCCTCTAAGGAGGAGGCCGACATGTTCGAGTTGCTTGTTGACGGTCTGCTCATCGCTGACTCGACCGAGATCGAGTCGCTGTGTCCGGGATTGCGCGACGTGTGCCCGCCGCTCGACGTCAGCCGTGCCGCTCACATCCTTAAGGGCGTCGACGTCAGCACACTGACCGTGCTCTCCGACGAGCTGCTCAACTGGCTGAGCAGGAACCTCCCGGCAATCGACAGCGCGAGTCGAGCGCTGCTGAGCGCCCTCCCGATCTTTCCCACCGCATCAGGTTCGTTCGCGCCTCTTTCCATGCTCTCGCTGCCGGAGACTTTCCACGACCCGATCAACGTTGCAACGCTCGTCGACGAGGCAACGGCCCGCGACTACCACAGGCTCCTGACCACGCTCGGCGCGCGACCGCTGGACGTTGAGGACTACTTCCGCGTCCATGTCCTCCCTGCAGCACGAGAGCGCCGGCTCTCCTCGGACCAGGCCGTTCAGCTTCTCCAGCTCATTGCGATTCACCAGGCACAGCTGACAGATCTTCGAAATGCCTTGGCGACGGCGCCGCTGGTCCCCTGTCTTGACGGCACGCTCTATCTTGCACGCGGAGTTCACCTTCCTTCGGCGGACATTGCCACGCTGGCGCCCGAACTCCCGATCGCGGTGACAGACGGCGTGTCGCCAGTTGTTCTGGACTGGCTTGGAGTGCCGAGGGAGCCAACCAACGCTGCCCTTGCCATTGCTGTCCAGCGCCTGGCCCTGACCCCGGAGGACCCCGATCCAGCCGTCGCTGAGGCGGTACTGCGGACACTCGCCGGACGGCACGGAACGCCAGGAATCCCGCCGGAGTTCCTGACTTCGCTGAGGTGGCTTCCTCTCAAACGCGGCGGTAGCGCGAAGCCAAGCGCGTGCCTGCCGTCGAACGCTCGTCAGCTATACGGCACTCAGGGAGACGAGTTGGGTCTCGCTGCCGATGTCCAGAGGAGATACTTCTCGCAGCTTGAGTGGCTCGGCATGCCCGGAACGCCACCCATCACCACCGTGGTGCGGCACCTCAGGCACTGCGCCGAGACAGGCACTGAGATGCACCAAGACGTCTACCGCGTCCTGAGCAACAATGTCGAGCAATACGCCGTGCGGCAGCTTGCGGGCACTCCGTGCGTCCAAGTGGCCGGCGGCCGATTCGTCTCACCGGAGAGGGTGTTCTGGAATCAGACGCCGTTCGGTCATTGGAGCACGACACTCCCGGAAGCCTGGCTCGTCTACAAGCTCTTCTTCGATGCGGTGGGCGTTCAGAACGAACCGGGTCCGGTGGAGATCGCGGCGGTACTGCGAGCGATCCTCGACGAGTTCGGAACCGACTGCGTCGATCCGATCGGCGAGATGGCCGTCCACGGATGCTGGACCCGGCTTTCGGAGATGCTCGAGCGCCCGGAAGCCAGCGACGTCCTTGCGGCACTTGGTCGCATCCGGTCAACTCTCGATCCGCGGGGCATGCTGTCGCGTCCGGATGGATTGTTTTTCGAGGACAGCCGCGCACTGCACAAGCGCTTCCCGCAGCTCGCCCACAACGTCATCCCCCGTGTCCATGGCACTTGGCCCGCCCTGGCTGAAGCGGGAGTTCAACGGGTCGAGGAGCTCATTAAGGCGACGCTAGTCGACGTTGAGACTCGCGTGGACCGTGAGCTTTCCGAGAAGATCGCCGCCCGGGCCAGCGCCCTTCGCCGGGTGCTCGATGACGATGCAGTCTTCGAGGAGCTCAACCATCTCGATATCCAACACGCCACGGCACTCACTGTGGTCTACCGCGCCGAACTCTTCGGACACCCATACGAGGTCGGGCCGGAACCAGTCGATGCGATATACCTCCCCGAATCCCATGAACTCGCTTACGGGAAGGATGCCTCCCATCGCGCACTTGCACGAGAACTAGCCCGCGCGATTGCGCCCGACGACGACCCGGGCGCACTCGCAATGAGAATCGAACCCATCTTGAGCGCCAGATCACTTGAGGATGCGCACCGCGCCCTCGACGACTTCGGGATTGCTAATCTCGATTCAACTGAGCTCGAAGCCGTTTGGAGCCCCACAGCCGAGGTGAGCGACGATCTCCCCGACACCGATCCGCTCCCGGACAACGAGTTCGCCGATACCGACCACGTGGATGACGGCTCGGGCCGCGCTGCCGGACACGACGACGGTGAGGAAACCGGTTCTTCTCCCGGTGCCGGCCTGGGGACGAATCGTGCCTTTGGAGGGGGTGGGGGCGGTCTCGGGCAGGGAATCGGAAATGGGCAGA
>JAODBN010000226.1 GCA_025463965.1 Acidimicrobiaceae bacterium | reverse complement strand
CCCGCAATGATCGCGACAGCACTCCCCGACCCACCGCCGCGCGAAGGACCGACGTCGTGGTCCTGGGACGCAACCAGATGCCGGTCAGCCGGGTGAGCCGTTCCGTTCGACTGGCGGGGTTAGCGGGACGAACGGTGGCCAACCGAGCTCAAACCGCGGTGCGGAGTCGGGTCGGCGGCGAGGGTGCCGAAGCCGCGGAGCGGGCAAGCGAGGCCCGGCTCGCTGAGCGGTACGCCGAGGTGCTCGGCAACATGAAGGGGGCGATCATGAAAGTGGGCCAGATCCTGTCTTTCGTCGATGCTCCCGGATTGCTGCCTGTCGGGGGTGGGGACCTGTTCCAGTCGACGCTGTCCCGGCTCCAAGACGACGTGCCGCCCCTCAGTCCCGACGAGGTTGCCGGCGTCATAGAGCACGAGCTCGGCGCCCGGCCCGATCAGATCTTCGCCTATTTCTCAGCCCAGCCGATCGCCGCAGCCTCCATCGGTCAGGTGCATCGCGCACGGTTAGCGGACGGTACCGACCTGGCGATAAAGGTCCAGTACCCCGGTGTAGCGGACTCGGTTCGGGCGGACCTGGCCAACACGGGCCTCCTCGCCTCGGCCATCAAGACAGGAATGCGTCTTCTGGGATCTGACATACCGGACATCGACCCGAAGATGGTGGTCGAGGAGATCGGCGAGCGCGTAGTCGAGGAACTCGACTACCGGATCGAGGCCGCAAACCAGCAGGAGTTCCACTCACGCTACGAGGGCCATCCGTTCATCCACATCCCTGCCGTTCACCCGGAGTTCTCGACCGGCCGGGTGCTCGCGATGGAGTACGTCGACGCCAAGCGATGGTCAGATGCTACGGCCGCCGGAGAGGAGGTTCGCTCGCGCTGGGGCGAGACCATCTTCCGATTCGTCTTCGCCAGCCTGCACCGATACGGGTTGTTCAACGCCGACCCGCACCCCGGGAACTACCTCTTCCACGAGGACGGTTCGGTCACCTTCCTCGACTTCGGCTGCGTCAAGAGATTCGCCTCCGAGCGAGTCTCCGCTATGTCCGGTCTCGTGGACGCCGCGCTCGCAAACAACGCCAATGGCGTACTGAGGTCGTTCATAGATGTAGGGCTGCTGGACGACGACGACACCGAGGGTCTCGACCCCGGTCGGCTGCTCGAGTACTACCGCACCGCACTCCGGGACCGCTGGGACGAGCAACCATTCACCTACACACCGGAGTCGGTCGCGGAGATCGTCGCGAACACCTACCGGCCACTCGGACCTTGGTCTGATGTCACCCGGCGGATTCGGATGCCCAAAGACCTTCTCTTCCTCAACAGGATCACCATCGGCGCGAGTTCGGTACTGGGCCGTCTCCGAGCGTCGGCCGACTGGAAGTCGATCGACGACGAGATCCGACACGACGGACCGCCGGCGACCGAGCTAGGCCGCCTCGAAGCCGACTGGCGAGTTCGTCGCAGCGCTACGGCGTCTCTGCCACGTTCGGCATAGCGGGAGGACCCGGCCAGACGTTCTGGGGCGGCGGCGACTCGCCTTCAAAATTTGAGCAGGCGCTCGGGTTGAGGCCGAGGAGGCGGCCCAGGGCTGCTTGGACTCGGCCGGCACGAATCAGCGAGAACCCCAGACTTGTCTCGGCGGCGGCGCCCCACCCTCGCCAACGCATGGGACGCAGTGTGATCAACCACCGCAATATTCCACCGACGAACCGGTGGACAACCAAAACTGCGAACCGACAATCCGCCGGTCGCAGTGCGAATTCGCGGGAACACGCGTGGAGCAGAAGAAAACACAGGAGCCAGGGTTCAGGCTCCAACGCCCGCGATCATCGACTCATAAAAACCTCCTTAAGTTTGCGGGACGGTGACCTGAGATATCGCCATCTTCCCTATTCAGGAAGCCTTTCTGGTGGTTACGCGCACGGCGCTCAACGAGGGTTCTTCGGTGGAGCGAAGCGTAAGATGGCGGTCATGGTTGCTTCGGATTTCAAAGGCGGCCCGGATGGAGCTGCTTGACCCCGACTCTGCAGAGTGGGTTCGCTCTCTGGAGGGAACCGAGGTAGCGAGGGAAGCGGCCAAGGTCCGGCTGCATGCCATGCTGTTGAGGATCGCGCGCAGCGAAGTACGGCGGCGCACCCAGCCGTCACAGATCTCCGGGCCTGAGCTCGATGATGTCGCACACCAGGCTGCCGCGGACGCCATGGTCGCCATAATCGCCAAGGTGAGACAGTTTCGGGGAGACAGCCGTTTCACCACCTGGGCGTACAAGTTCGTGATCTTCGAAGTGTCGACGAAGATCGGCCGGCACTTCTGGCGCAACCCGACAGTGCCAATGGATGCCGAGGACTGGAGCCGGCTCCCTGACAGGTTCGGATTGGATCCGGCTTGTGAGTTGGAGTGGCGAGCGCTTGTGGAAGAACTTCATCGGGCGGTGGACGAGGTCCTCACTGATAGGCAGCGACAGATTTTTGTCGCCATCGTCCTCAATGCGGTCCCTCTTGATGCGCTTGTCCTCGAGCTAGGATCCAACCGTAACGCCATCTATAAGACGTTGTTCGATGCGAGACGTAAGTTGCGGATCGCACTGGTCGCTAAAGGCGTGGTCGACACCGAAAGCTCGGAGCGCTCATGAACCGAGACACCGCACTTCACCGCTTCTTGGAGACCGACCCTAAAGATGTCGGATGTGAGCAGGCGTTGGAGTTTCTGCACGCTTATGTCGAACTGGTGGCTTCCGATGCCGCAGCACAAGAGCATTACCCTGGTATCGCCGTCCATTTGAAGGCATGTGGCCCCTGCTCAGAGGACTTCGACGGACTACTGGCCGCAATTACTGACCCCGCGCCCTGACGCCATCTTCTCGAGATCCGAACGGCGGCAGTTGCTTCTGGGAACGCCTGGTCAGCCGACCTCGTCCGCCGATGACCCGAGGCGGGGACGGCGGCGAGTGCAACAGGAAATCAATGGTGACCCGGTCGTTTTGCGCGACAGCTCATGCGTGATACCTCCTGAGCACGCTCACCAGCTAGCGGAACCTCTTTCTCGCTCGCCAAGTTGGGCGTTCTCCGGGGCTTCGAGTGCCAGCCAAGTCGGCCTCCGACAACATCCGACAACATCGGAGTGAGAGATCGACGCGCTTCGCCCTCAGCGGATCGACCTTCGTGGACTTCTCGAAGTCAGTCGCCACGGCCAGCGAGGCCTCGGCCTCTTCGACCGAAAGTCACATTTCGAGGTAAGACGTGGACGCTCGACCGACGCTGATGGGGTTGGACAACTCGTCCCCCTCGAAATCACGGAGGTTGGATCACCATGCGAACACAGATGCATCGGGCCGCGCACGTGGCCCTCGGCGTCGTCACTTTGAGTGGCGTCGGTGTTCTCGGCACCCTGACCGCTGGCTCAGCGGGTGCGACTGACGTCACGGCGAGCACGCCGGTCACCAGCTCTCCGCCGTTCGGACATGGCCACAACCGGGTGGTCGGGCACGTCTATCTCGACGACAACACCGCAGGGACGAACACGATCGGGGCATTTGACCGCCATGCCGACGGCTCGCTCACTCCGGTTGAGGGCTCTCCCTTCGTGGCTGGCGGTGCGGGCACTGGCGCTGGACTGGCCTCGCAGGGCGCGATCGAGGTCAGTAGCGATGGTCGCTATCTCATCGCGGCCGACGCGGGCAGCAATGAGATCTCGGTACTCCGGATCAATTTCGACGGCAGCCTCCAGCTGGTCCCGGGTGGAGTCGTCTCCTCCGGCGGCCCCACGCCGGTCAGCATCGCGGTGCACGATGGCCTCGTATACGTTGCCAATGCTGGCAACGTGGGCCCAAACTACACCGGGTTCACATTGAGCCACTTCGGACAGCTCCGGCCGCTGCCGAACTCGACGGTCTCGCTTCCTGACGGCGCCCAGCCCACCGACGTGCTCTTCAACGGGCCCGCCACCACACTGGTCGGTACGCGCGCGGGCACAACATCGGAGATCGACAGCTTCACCGTCGGCCGGAATGGGCTGCTGACCGCTGCCCCGGATTCACCGGTGCTCGCTCAGGGGCTCGGACCATTCGGCAGTGAGTTCCGGCCGACCAACCCGAACCAGCTGTTCGTGTCCAACGCGCACAACGTCGGAGCCGGCACCGGGACGATCTCCGCCTTCGATGTTGCCCAGGACGCGTCGCTGACGCCGATCGGAGCCAGCCCGTTCGCGGACGGCCAGACCGCACCGTGCTGGATCGAGATCACCCGCGACGGCCAGTTCCTGTTCACGGTGAACACCGGGTCAGGAGAAATCTCGCGCTACTCGATTGCCCCCAACGGAGCCTTGACGCTGCTCGGCAGCACGCCGGTCTCCGCCACTGGTGGCGTCGGGGCCGTTGACGCCCGCCTCAGCCCCGACGGCAAGTTCCTGTATGTGGACGAAAGCCGAATCGGTGCCGTGGGTATCTTTGCCGTGGACGACGGAAACCTCACGGAGGTGGCCGGCTCGCCTGCGTTGCTTCCCGCCGGGGCCACCCCCGCCGGCGTCGTCACTACGGGGTTCTAGTCAGGACCTTTCCTTATCGCGCGAAGGCCGGGAGCGCAGAGCTCCCGGCCTTAGCGTGTTCAGCCACCGGGCGTTGGGACATGAGCTCCGGTGCGAACTCGACGGTACGATTCCCTATTTCGGCGATGCGGTCACGAGTCCCATTGGCACCGAACCAGCCCTCAATCGGGGTCCGGCACATCACCACCACCGAGATCATTCTTGTCACTAGCTGTCGAGATCCGAAGGAGCATGCAATGGCGAAGATCCTCTACACAGCAACTGCACATGTGACCGGCGGCCGTGACGGTCATGGTCGTACGGCGGACGGCCAACTCGACGTGAACCTTCGCAGACCCAAGGAAATGGGCGGGGAAGGCGGCGGAACGAACCCGGAGGAGCTGTTTGCGGTCGGATACGCGGCCTGTTTCGAGAGCGCCCTCGCCGCTGTTGCCCGGCGCGAACATCTCGACGCCGATGAGGTATCGATCGACTCGGCGGTGAGTTTGCTGCCAACCGGAGATGGGGGTTTCAAGCTGGCCGTCACCCTCGACGTGTCGCTGCCGTCGATCGGTCGGGACGCGGCAATCCAACTTGTTCGAGGGGCCCATCAGGTCTGTCCATACTCGAACGCCACGAGAGGCAACGTCGACGTCGAACTTCTCCTCGGCGGACAGCCGATCTGACCGTCAGCGAGTAACGCATCTAAGTGACGGGACCCGATGCCCGCGATGAGTACCGCTCGATTCACCCTGGGCATCTGTTCGAAGGCGTGCTGCCACTCAACGCGCGACCTTCGATGAGGTGAGCCGCGTGCCGGGTTGCCATCGGTCGATGCGCGGATGATGGCATGTGAGCCCACGACCTGAGTCGATCAAGGAGCGAGAAATGCCAAGGTCGGCGCGTTCTGACGGCGTCACTTGCGCTACGGGTCAGCGACGACGATCTCCGTGCCATCTTCGTCGAACTCCATGATCCCGTGGCCGGTTGAACGCAGGATCTCCGGGTAGCGCCAGAGCACCAGGGCGATCCCGACCAAGGAAAGCAGTCCGCCGGTCCAGATGGCGAAATTCGTCCCGCCGAGGGTCGAAGCGACACCCGCCTCGGTGGCCCCCAGCCCGTTCGCGGACACGGCAGAGCCGTAGAAGACACCGTTCAGGCGGCCCCGTAATCGGTTTGGGACTGTCGTCTGGAAGATCGCGGAACGAAAGATCGTGCCGATCATGTCCGCTCCGCCCGCCACGGCGAGGAGGACGACGCCGACCGCGAGGATCGGAATGAAGCCAAGCAGCGCGATCGCGACACCCCATACGACCATGCAGATCAGGACGGCCCGGCCGCGGAACTTGATGTGGCGGACCCACCCGGAGAACAGCGAGCCGACGAGCGCCCCTATGCCCGGCGCCGCGTAAAGCAGGCCGACATCTCCGGCACCGCCGTGATAGATCCGTAGTGCCAGTGCAGGGAAGACCGCCTTTGGCATACCGAAGATCATCGAGCTGAGGTCGAGGACGATGAGCGATATCAGGAACCGGTTGCTCCTGGCGTAACGAAGGCCCTCGATGACCGACCGGACCCCGAACGGCACGCCGCCGCCGCCAGGCGGAAGACGTGGAAGGGTGAAGGCCGCCGCCAGCACAGCGGTGAATCCCACTGCATCGATGGCATACAGCGATTTCAGACCGACAGCAGTGATCAGCACGCCGGCGAGCGCCGGACCGAGGATCAGGCCGGCCTGTTGCGTTATCCCCGACAGCGCAGACGCGCTCGCGAGCTGCTCCTTCGACACGATCCCGGCGATGATCGAACTGCGAGCGGGGTTGTTGATTGCCTGGAATCCCGAGGCGGCAGCAACACAGACGAACAGCGCGGCGATCGTGGGATGGCCCATCGCCGTGTTCAAGAAGAGCCCGATGCTCGTCATCGCAAGGGCGAACTGCGCGCAGATGACAACGAAGCGACGGTCGAGCGCATCGGCGACCGAGCCCCCAAACAACGACCCGAGCAATGATGGCCCGAGCTGGACCAGGCCAATCAGGCCGACCATCAACGTCGAACGCGTCATGAGGTATGTCTGATAAGAGATCGCGACAACCGTGAGCTGGTTGCCGATGTTCGAAATCGACTGACCTACCCAGAGGTGTCGAAAATCCCGGTTCCCACGGATCGGTGAGAGATCGGCGAAGAGGTTCGCCACCTAGACTGCGGGCTCAACGGAGCTGGCGAGGACAATCATCACCGCATCCTATGAAACCCGTGGTCGCCCAAGAGAGACCGGGCATCCAGGTGCGTCTTGTTGC
The DNA here is from genome assembly GCA_025463965.1 of Acidimicrobiaceae bacterium. Lineage (GTDB taxonomy): Bacteria > Actinomycetota > Acidimicrobiia > Acidimicrobiales > Bog-793 > JAODBN01. Next base: position 14,433 of record JAODBN010000226.1, on the reverse strand, counting down.
TTCGACCGCGGCGTCAACGACGGCCAAATCTTGACTCCCCTTCGGCGGGTGGATTCCGGCGACCGACGCAACGGAAGCCCTCGTAATCGCAGGTGGTTAGCGAGGACGACGGCGGGCCGTGGTCCGCCGAAGGGTTTCCGCGGTCGGTTGTTGAGGCGGTGCCCGATCGACCGGAGGTAGTCCCCGGTGTGACCAGAGAGGTCCGTCCCTTGGGGAAGTACTACTCGTCTGGTTTGCTTGGTTATGAGACGGTCTTGCAGGAGTTCGTTAGTCCTGGGCGACTATGTGAATAGACCACGGAGGTCGAGGCGGGTGGTGACGTCGCGTTTCGGTAGACCTTCCGTAGGTGGTAGTCGACCGTGTTCGGGCTGATGCAGAGCTTGGAGGCAATTCAGGGTTGCTGTCGCCTTCGGCGGCGAGGCGGGGGATCTGACTCTCTGGGCGCATGCGCTCCGGCGTCGAAGCATCCAAGAAAGCAGCTCTCGCGTTGCTATCTGAGACAATCTTGGGATTGGCGCGTTGCGGGTGGTACACCGCAATTTCTCCCCGGACGCAGTCGCCGGTCGCGGGGTGCCGCCCCACATTGGGCGGCACCCCGCGTTCATGGCCAGGGGCAGGTTCAGCCTTCGGTGCCGAAGGCCTGGCCGAGAACGAACTGGGCGATGTTCTTGCCGAGCGCGTCGCCGGCGTTCACGTCGATGCTCGTGTGCTGGCCAGCAACGATCCGGCTGAAGCCGGCCTCATCGGCCACCGCCTGGAAGCTGGAGAAGCTTCGGGTAACGCCGGGCAGGGCGTCGGAGGCGACGGTCAGGTCGACATGGTGCCCGTAGAAGGCGCTCAGGATGGTGGCGGCCGCTTCGCTGACCGTGCTGTGGGCCGCCGGGTAGGAGGGGTCGGCGGCTGTGGTCGTGGGCTGGGGCAGCCAGGTCGGGTTGGCCGGATCGACGGCCGGGTTGTTGGGCGTGCCGGCCTCGATGGCGGTGACGGGCCGCCAGAGGTTGTACGTGTACTTGGCGTCGTAGAAACCGATGGCGCTGTCCGCCAACGTCTGGTTGAGCGTCTCCATCACGTGGGCAGCGTTCTCCAGGTTCGACTGGTGGCTGATGACCTGGCCATCGGCGATCTCGTTCCAGGTGTTCCAGATCGGCGGAGCCCAGAACTTGGCAATGGTCGTCTCATCGGGGGTCCGCGTGGTGCTGGTGTTCTCGCCCAGGCTTTGGACCTGGTTGATGGCGGCCGCCCACTCGGGGCTGGTCAGGGCCGGGGGCGGCGGAGGCCGGAACTGGTCTCCGGCGTTCAACACCCACGGGGTCACGCTGCCCCAGTTGGTGAACACCGGGTTGAGGTCGTTGGGCGGGGTCTTCTGGTAGGCCCCGGGCTGGTTGACGAAGTTGAAGGTGGGGGGCGTGGCTGCCGACCCGTCGTTGGCCCGAAGGGCGAGCAGCAGGGTGGCCGCCCGCTGGCCGACCGTGATCCCAGCGTCCTTGCCCGGGCCGTTCGGAACGCTGGCCAGCTCCGTCGCCAGCATCTGGTCCAGCTGGGTGCCAAAAGAGGGGAACAGTGAGCTAAGGATGTCGTGAGCCGCCTGGTCGGCCGCGGCGTCGGGTCGGGCGTCGCGAGGTGCCACGATCGAGAAAGCGTACGGAGCGTCGGCATGGGTGATCGACACGACCGCGTCGTATGTGGCGGTCTGCAGGAGCGCGTAGCTCCGGGTCGGGTGGATCGTCGCCGGCTGGGCGCCGGGCGTCTGCTCGATCTTGATCAGCTCCTTGTTCCAGTCGACGACCAGTTGGCCGCTGCCCGGGGCGAAGGCGGCCCGGCTGGCCGGGGCGTCGACCAGGACCGTGCCGACCTCCGAGGCGGTCGTGCTGTGGCTGCGGGCGGATCCTTCCTGGGCCCATCCGGGCGCGGCTAAGGCGCCGACGGCGGCTACCGATCCCATCAGTGCGGCAGTCATGGCTTTGGTGAGTCGTTTCATGAGGTTCTCCTCGTGTAGTGAGTGGCGGTGAGGCGCGAAACCACAGACGGGCCCAGCCGAACCGGACCCGTCTGTGGCTGGGGAAGCGGTGGTTAGGGGCGGGGGACGATGTCGCCGAACAGGCCGTTGGTCTCGTGGTCGGGACCGGCGGTGAAGTAGAGGGCGCCCGGGGTGACGTTCAACGACCCGGTCGGGAAGCGAAGGCCCCACAGACCTTGGATGGTGAGCGGGCCACCGTGGTCACGGAGCTGCCCGAGGAACTCGTGGGTGGTGGGGTCGAAGGCATTGATCCGGCCGTCACCGAAGTTCCCCACCAGGATGTCCCCGGCGAAGGTGCCGAACGAGGAGGGGGCCTGGGTCACCGCCCAGGGCGAGTCGAGCCGTCCCTGGCTGGCCACGCGGGCGAGCAGCTGGCCTCCCGGCGAGAACTCGTCTACGAACCCGTTGCCCGGGCCGGCATCGTCGTCGAACTTGCCCGGCCCCTGCTTGGCGTAGGTCACGAACAGGTTGCCACCTACGTTGTGGACGCCGAAGGGGGCAAAGCCAGCCGGGATGGTCGGATCGGTGAAGCTCTTGACCAACTGGAAGTTGCTGTTGAACTCCTCGACCACGCCGAAGCGGAAGTTGGAGGCGTAGATGTTGGTGCCGGTCGGGGTGGTGATCAGGGCCAAGCCCTTGTACACCGCGCCAACATCACCGGCGCGGTCGGTCGCGGTCGAGCGATCCACGGCGATGACGGCGTGCGTCCCGTCGACCGTCGGGTTCCACCCCGCGATGGTGCCGTCCTCGGTCGCGAACAGGAACTTGGCCGGAGCCGAGGAGGTCCCGTTGGACACGACGAAGCCGGTCGTCGGGTTGAACACAGTCCCGTCGGGGGCCCCGACCGCGCCAGGGCCCGCCGACGAGGGCGCCGGTATCGACACGACCAGCTGCTTGCCGGCGGGCTGGGGGTTGCCCTGACCGTCGTAGAGGGTAGCCGCGCCGGCCGAGTTGTCGGACACCCAGATGGGCAGCCCGGGGCCGGTCGAGGTGCCCCAAGAGTTGCGGAGGTTGGGGTCCGTGTGGAGGGCCTGCCCAGGGATGTCGGAGACCAGGTTGGTCTGCTGGTAAGAGCGGGTGGCGATGCCGTTACCGCTGGCGTGCGCCGGATTGGCCGCTGCTAGCAGGCCCACCGAGCCAGAAGTGGCCGCCAGCAGCGCCATAGATGCAACACGGGTAGGTAGGTTCATTCGATCTCTCTCCTTGAAGTGCCGCTACCGGAAATCCCATTCCTCAGGGTCGGTCGGCTTGCGAAGCTCCTCTTCGACCGACCACAACCTCCTAGTAGGCAGGCGGGTTACACGGCCGGGACCGGGCGTGGTCCCGTCCCAGCCGTGGCGGGAGGCTGAAAACCGGTTAGCCGCTGACAGCCACACCAGCCGCGCCGGCACTGACGGGCAGTGCCACCGGCTGAGGAAGGCTGCTCCGTCAGCTGCTCCCGTTCGCCGCAAAGACCGACCTCTGAGAATGTCAACCCAATTGCGCCCCTGCGAGGAGGACCAAGGTCGTGCGGCAAGTCGGCGGGCGCGAGAACGGCCGGCGCATCGCCGAACCGCTGGAGCCTCGCCCCCGAAGTTTCGGCGCCCGGGAGCCAGAGCGGCAAGAACGGCGGGGAGCGAACGAAACCGGAAGGCACCGAACGTACCGCCGAGGGACTTCGACTCCATCGAGGCGAGTTATCCACGCTCGTTCTCGATCACCTGAAGGCCCGCGCTCGCAAGCCGCTTGGACCGCTCGCGAGTGCCAAAGGCCCTCGACCAGAACAGAGGAGTCGATCTGGGGCGCCAGGACGGCCGGTCGGAGAATACCGACGATATAGAACCGCCGAGAAGACTTATAGCGAGCCAATGCCGGGCTCCTGCGGCTCTCGAGGCCCTTCGGACGGATTGGACGCTCGACGAGGATCGCGGAGGTCAGAACCCGCACGCGCATTCTCAGCCGGAGAAGAGCGAACCCTCGCTCACGCTGTCATCGAATTGATAACAGTGCGAGCGAGGGTTCACAGTGGCGGGGGAAGCGTATGAGCAGCTCAAGGCCTACTTTCTCTAATTTCTGTACTGAAACATCACGACGGCGCTCGAACGCTGATCCAAATAAGTCGTGCGGCATACTTAGCAGCCACCCTATTATGGCTGTGTGGCCAGAAACCGCGATGGGCGTGCTCGGATGATCAGTGCTGCCCGCGAGCTGTTCCGCGAGCGCGGCTACCACGCCACAGCATTCTCCGATGTCATCGAGCGCAGCGGCGTTCCCCGCGGATCGACCTATTACTACTTTCCAGGCGGAAAACAGCAACTGGCTCGGGAGGCTGTCGCGGCCGCTGGTGACGAGATCGAAGAGATGGTTGCCGTGGCAGCTGACAACGCCAGGGATCCGGCTTCAATCGTGCGGGCATTGGCCGAGGTGGTCGCGCATCGGCTGGAGAGCTCCGACTACGTGCAAGGTTGTGCCATCGCCACCATGGTTCTTGAACTCGCGCCTACCGAGGAGGAGCTCACGGTCGACTTTGAACAAGTCTTCGATCGGTGGAGGAACGCCCTCGTGTGCCACTTCGAACCCTGGGGTATCGCTTCTCAGCGCGCTGGCATCCTCGCCGATCTCGTCATGTCGACATTCGAAGGCGCAATGGTCCTCAGTCGTGCCGCTCGCAACGCAGAATTTTTGAGGACCACCGCAGACGCGATCGCGCAGATGATCGAAAACGAGACACGGAAGATGCCAGTACTGACAAGCCCCTCAACGGGGTAGCTCAATGGAACCAGGGTCGGCGAGGAAGTAGCGAATCGACTCGATCACCGAGCGACGTTGGAGGCAGATCAATGAGCCGGGAGGGGGCGAGCATTGTCGACGCACACTCAGCTTGATGCGACTGCACTGGAACGGGACTACGGGGACCCAGACGGTTCTGAGTCAGTCGACTTCAGAACAGAACGGTCGGCGCGTCCGACCGTGATGGACGCGGCCACACTCCCGACGAGCAAGGCTCGGACTCCCCCGCAGATCATCGGCCGTGACGATGAGCTCCGGAAACTCTTTGCAGCTCTCGACGCCGCGAAGTCGAGCGGACGCGCCATCGCAGTATGCGGCGACCCAGGCATTGGAAAGTCAGTTCTGCTCGAAGCGACTGCCCGTCACGGGCACGACCAGGAATATCGGGTGCTGCAGACGACCGGCGTCGAAGCCGAATCGCAGCTTCCGTTCGCAGGGCTCCATGAGCTGTTGCGTCCGGTGCTCGAATTAGCAGAAAACCTCGCTACCCCCCAACGCCGGGCACTGCTATCAGCGTTCGGTCTCGAGGAGGAGGGCTCGCCCGAGCTCTTCCTGATCTGTCTCGCGGCGCTCAACCTGTTGACCGAGGTCGCTTCGCATCAACCGGTCGCGGTGATCATCGACGACGTGCACTGGCTTGATCAGCCCAGCTTGGAAGCGGTGGCATTTCTGGCGCGCCGTATTCGCGATGACCACATCATCGTGGTGGGCGGTGTTCGCAACGGCTACGCCAACCCTTTTCTAGCTGCCACCGGGCAAGTCCTGAATGTCGAGCCACTCGACGAGGAATCGTCCCGGGTCCTGCTCGGCTCCACCGCGGCACATCTGGACTCTGTCGAGTATGCGCAGGTCCTCGAGCTCGCAAGAGGGAACCCGCTGGCGCTGTCCGAGCTTCCCGGAACTTGGGGCACAGATTCTGCCGGTCACAACTCAATTACCGGAGCACCTGTGCAGTTGAGCACGAGGCTCGAACAGGCCTTTGCTGGGCGCCTCGGCGAACTTGCTTCACCCACACGAGACGCGCTGCTCATCGCCGCGACCGGTAGCCAATCCGCGCTATCCGAGATACTCGCGGCGGCATCAGCACTGGCCGGGATTGATGTGGGCGTAGACGCACTCGAAACCGCGGCCGCTGCTGGCCTGCTCACTCGAGATGAAGCGCACATTCGGTTCCGGCACCCACTGGTGCGGTCGGCCATTCTCGGGTCCGAGTCTGTCCACCGCCGACAGCAAGCGCACGGAGCGCTGGCCGCCGTCCTCGATCAACACCCGTTTCGTCGCACTTGGCATCGCGCCTTCGCCATCATCGGCCCTGACGACGACGTTGCCGACGAGCTCGAACACAACCACGCCATCAGCGTTCGTCGGGGCTCGATCAGCGGAGCGATCGCGGCTCTTGAACGATCTGCGCAGCTGAGCAGCTCACCGGCGGTTCGGGTGCGGCGGCTACTGCTCGCGGCGCAATATGCATTCGGCCTCGGGCGCGCCGACGCTGTCGAACGTCTGCTCGCCGAAACGCTGGCGAACCCGCTCACTGAACTCGAACAGGCCCGCGTCGAAGTCTTACGCGAAGCCTTTCACGACGGTACGCCCGGCGACGGCGGTCGCGTCATTGAGATGTGCCACCTGGCGCAGTGGGCCGGAGAGCAGGACGTGGCGCTCGACCTCCTCCTTGCCGCCGCCTTGCGATGCTGGTGGTCTGACACCGGACCCGAGGCGCGTCACATGGTCTCCTCCGTCGCGCGGCAAGTCGCCGGAGCCTCCCTCGATCCCCGGTATGTTGCCGTCTTGGCCATCGCCGAACCGGTCGAGTGCAGCGAGCTGGTCGACGACCTGCTCGGGACTGCCGTGCCGACCGACGGCGACGTTGAAGCTGTCATCCTCCTCGGCACGGCCGCATTTGCCATTGGTGATCCAGTGCGCAGCCTGCACTTCCTCGACCTGGTCGAGAACAGGCTTCGCCAGCGGGGTCAGCTCGGTCGACTCTCGCACGTCCTGAATATGGGCCTGCTTTCCCGCCTCGAGCTGGGTGACTTCCAGCGCGTCGCAATGGCGTCAGAAGAGGCCCGCGTCCTGGCGCTGGAAACCCAGCAACCCATCTGGCACTGCGGTGCTCTGGCGATCGACGCGATGGCACACGGCTTGCGCGGCGATAATCCGCGTGCGCAACAGCTCGCCGATGACGTCGAGGAAGTGGCGACCGGCGGTGGGCTGAACCCGCTTCTCGCCTGCGTCAAACTTGCCCGCGGGTACGGCCACCTCGGTGACGGAAATTACGAAGCGGCGTATCACGCACTCCGTGGCTTGTTCGACTCGTCGGATCCCAGCTTCCACCTCACTGAACGCTTCCACGGAATCTCATTCTTGAGCGATGCCGCGGTGGGCGCCGGCAAGCGTGACGACGCCCGCTGCGTCATCGATGAACTCGAGCTCGTTGCGGTAAATAGCGTCTCGCCGACGCTGAGACACCAACTCGATTACGCCCGAGCAGTGCTCGCAGACGACGAGCTCGCCGAGGACCACTACGTCGCGGCACTTGGTTCAGACCTACAGAGCTGGCCGTGGCTCCGTGGACGTCTCGAACTCGCGTTTGGGCGCTGGCTACGCCGCCAACATCGGATCTCCGAAGCCCGGGATCACCTGCGATCGGCCTACACGGCGCTCTCCGGAATCGGTGCCACTGTCTGGGTCGACCAGGCCAAAGCCGAGCTACGTGCTGCCGGAGAGCTGACGGCCCGCAGGTCGGGAAGACCGAGCTGGGAGAGGCTCACCCCCCAGGAGCTGCAGATCGTCCGGATGGCGGGCGACGGATTCTCCAACAAGCAGATTGGCCAGCAGCTGTACCTCTCTCCTCGCACCGTCAGCGGCCACCTCTACCGGGCCTTCCCGAAGCTCGGCATCACCTCCCGAAGCCAGATCGCGGCGCGCCTCCGAGACCTCTGACAACGCGCTCAGTCCACCGGGAATCACCCCTATCGACGGATTGCGGTGGGGCTCAGTCGCGGCGAGGACGTTCCCAGCCTGCCGACTGCCATTCTGTGTCGCAGATCAGCGGGGCGGCTGAATGAGCTCGATGAGGTTGCCTTCGGGATCCTTGACGTATGCGAAACGCGCCCCGGGTGCAACCGCGTCTGCGGGAGGCCACACTTCGCTCGCTCCAACGCCGAGGAGCTATGTGAACGCGTCGTCCAGGTCGTCGACGTCAACCGCCCAATGTCCGTATCCCTGACTCGGGGTCATATCGAGCGAATCGCGGTACTCGCCGGAACGCTCGGAATCCCCGCGTTCGATCAACTCGATGCGGATACCGGACCCAGATTTGAGAACTGCAGTGCGTACCGGTGGTTCTGGCAGTTCATACCGTTCGACAACCTCGGCGAATCCGAGTGCACGCCCGTACCAGGCGAGCTGGGCGTCCAGAACCGCGACCGAGATGCTCACGTGGTCAAAGCTGACGGTGGGGATCGACGATTCAGCCATTCAACATCCTTTCAAAATGTGCCTCGCGCTCACCGTTTGCACAATGAAGCTGCGACACGCCGGCGGATACAAGAGAGGTCACGCAGCCACCTCAGATGGGTCGGGCGACGTCGGCGCAACGTCGGCTGCCTGGCGTGGATCTGAAGGCTTCGCCCCCGGCTTCGGTGCGCGGATGACGGCGGTCGCGACCGCGAGCGCCAACACGGTGAACCCGACGCAGATCGCCATCGCCAGGTTGTAGCCAGAGGTCAGCGCCTGCGGCACTGAGTCGTGGATCAGCGAGGCCGTGAAGCTGGCTGCGATCCCCGAGAGCACGGCGAGACCGACGGCGCCGCCCATCTGCTGAGAGGTCGTAATGAGACCGGAGGCGAGCCCGCCCTGGCGTGCGGGGACACCGGACGTGGCAGCAGCGTACATCGGGGCAAAGCTCATTCCGTAGCCGACGGGCATGACGAGCAAGCTCGGAAGGACGTGCTCGAGGTAGCTGCCATGGAGCGGCAAGAAGCAGAGCCACGCCATTCCGATCGCAACAAGTGCCGGCCCGAGCACGAGGTAGCGCTTGTAGCCGTGACGGACGATGAACCTTCGTAACTGCGATGAGACGGCACCCAGGATGATCGGGAACGGGAGGAACGCGAGTCCCGTCTTGATGGCGCTGTAGCGCTCGACATCTTGGAGATAGAGCGTCATCAAAAAGAACATCCCGAGATTCCCGGCGTAGAGGGCTCCCATCATCACGTTCGCTCCGGAGAGGTTCCGGTTCTTGAAGATCGAGAGGGTGACGAGCGGATGCTTGGACCGCTGCTCGTTCACAACGAATACCGCGAGCAGCACGATCGCGACACCGAGAGCGCCGATGGTTCGCGCGTCCCCCCATCCCCAGGCGGGTGCTTGGCTGAAGTAGAAGATCAGTGCCATCAGACCTGCCGTGACCAACACCGCCCCGGGGGCATCGAGAGTGGTCCGTTCCTCCTCGCGCTGATGCGCGGGGACCACTCGAGCGATCACCAAACCCATGACTACACCGACCGGCACGTTGATGAAGAAGTTCCACCGCCACCCCGCGTACTGCGTCAGGACTCCACCGAGCAGCAGACCGACGGCGGCACCACCGGTCGCGACCATCGACCAGTAGCCGAGGGCTTGATTGCGGTCGTGGCCCTCCTCGAACGTCGCCAGCACGATCGACAAAGCCGAAGGGGACATGATTCCTGCAGCAACTCCCTGGAACGCGCGGAGCACGACCAGATAGCCCGTCGACGGCGCGATCCCGACGAGCAGCGAGCACACCGTGAAGGCGATCATGCCTATTAGGAGCATCCGACGCCGCCCGAAGAGATCCGCGGTTCGGCCTCCGAAGAGGAGGAACCCGCCAAAGGTAAGCACATAGGCGGTGACAACCCACTGGATTCCACTGTTCGAGAAGTGCAACTGCCGCTTGATCACCGGCAGCGCGACGTTGATGATCGCGGTGTCGAGCACAACCATGAACTGCGCGATCGCGACGCAGGTGAAGATCACCCACTTCGATCGGTCAATCCCCGTCGTTTTCGATTGTTGATTCATGATCTCCGTGGCGCAGCCGCTGGCGCGTTCTCCTTCCTGTACTTGGATTGCCTCTCCACTGCCCTCCTCCGAATCTGGCTACTCGCTGAACGCCTCGTGGACGGCGAGCGTGTCTTCGTAGAGATGCATCCGTACGATTTGTCCGTTCGCCATCGTCAGATGCAGCGCAGCCGGGGTGTGCAGCCTCTTGCCACTCGTAGCGACCGTGTGATCGAACCGAGAGAACACGACGGCGTCCTGACCGTCGATCACAACCTTGTCAATGGTGGCGCTGCTCTCTCCCGACGCGAACGCCGGCCACAGCTTTCCGAAGTACTCCGACACATGCTCACGTCGAGAGCGCGGCCCGGTCCACGGCAGCGCTTCGCTCCCTGGCACGTACCAATCGATATCGTCGGCGAACAACTCCGCGATTCCTTCGGCGTCCTTTTTGCCGAGTCGATCCATGAAGCTTGCTAACAGCTCCTCGGTTCTCTTGCCGTCGTGTGTCATGTCGACCTCCGTCGCAAGGACCTTCGCGGGTCACGCGCTCACCAGCTCGGCGGCCGGTTGCTCGACTGGCCTGCCCAAGATCAGGTCGCAGGCCCGCTCCGCCATCGCCATCACCGCGGCTTGGGTATGCGCTGCCGGCACCGACGGCATGACACTGGTATCGACCACGCGGAGCCGCTCGATTCCATGGACGCGCATCTGGGGGTCAACTACCGCACCCTCGTCAAGGCCCATCCGGCAGCCACCGATCATGTGCGCGAATCCCTGCGCGTGCCTACTCACCCACCCTTCTAGCTCGTCGTCGTTCATATCGACGCGCAGTCCCGTGTCTGGCTGAATGCCCTTGATCCAGTGGGTCATTGGCGCAGTCGCGGAGATGGCAAGTGACTCACGAACTCCGTGCACAAGCCGGCGGACGTCCGATTCGGTTGACAGGAATCGTGGGTCGAGCAGCGGTGCGTCCTCGGGATCGCTGCTGCGCAGCCCGACCGTTCCGCGCGACATCGGACGCACCACGCCGCATCGCATCGAGATGCCACCCGCCTCGGGTGGAAGTACGAAGAAGATCGTTTCGAGATCTGCCTCAATCCAAGTCGGGTCCGAGCGGTGGAACACCGCAGCATCGTCCTCAAAGGCTGACGGCAAAACGTCACGCGCGGACTCGAAGGACATCGCCGTGCTGACATGGTCCTGCAACCCGTCGCCCACTCCGACGAGGTCGTGATGGACGGTCACCCCTTTGTCACGCAGCTGATCGGCGGGTCCAATCCCCGACAGCATCAGCAGCTTCGGCGTCTCTGCCGTACTGGCCGCGACGATGACCTCTCGGGTCGCGCGCACCGCCGTCGGCTGGCCATCGCGCATCACGATGACGCCAGAACACTCGCTGCCCTCGAGGTTGACGCGGACCGCTCGGGTGTCCGCCCAAAGGTCCAGGTTCGGGCGAGACAAGATCGGGTCGAGGTAGGCCTGGCGTGCGCCAACCCGGACACCGTCTTTCGCATTGATCACGAAATGCGCCGCACCAGCGACTCCTGCGGGTCCGTTGAAGTCGCCGACGTCGCGGTGGCCTCGAGCGATCGCAGCCGTGATGAAGTCGACAGAGGCTGGGTGCGGGTCGCGCCCTCGGCGACTCTCGAGGTGGATCGGCCCGGTGGCTCCGAGATGATCGGCGTCACCGTCGACGTACCCCTCGACCTTGCGGAAGTAGGGAATGAGATCGGCGTAGCTCCAACCCGGGGCGCCATCGTGCGCCCACGCGTCGAAGTCGCTGGGATCGCCGCGAGTCCAGAGCAATCCATTGATCTGGGATGAACCACCGACGAGGCGACCGTGCGGCATGAGGGTCGCCTGGCCGAACATTCCCGACTGCCGAGTCGTCTGGTACGCCCAGTCGGACTCACCGCCCATGAGGGTGGGCCACGCGGACGCTATCATCGTGTTCGCGGGAGCCTCCATCGGCCCCGCTTCCACCAGCAGCACCGACGCGTGCTCGCTGAGTCGATTTGCGAGGATGCACCCCGCTGAACCGGCTCCGATGATCACGTAGTCGTACTCGTGCTCGGTCAACGTCTTCTGCCTTCCTGACAACAGCGTGACAAGTCGCTGTTTCGCTCTTTTAGGGAGTCTGAGCGCCTCATGCTCAGTGCGACTGAGTCATCTGACGCGTTTCGGTCGAGCTCCATGGCCAATGTCACACAGGGGCCGCGCTGGTGGTCGCGGTCGACGCCCGTGTCGACCTTCGCCTCCGCGTTACGCGGCCGGTGCGCTGCCAAAGAAGAGATCCGCCGTCTCCGCTTCGAAGAAGACCCTCACTGCTTCGATCTGGTCGACCCGATCGGACTCGTGAGAATGGCCCGTAATCGCTTTCTGTGGCAATCCGTTGACGACGCCTTGCACGAGCGCGCTGGTGACGCGCCGTCGACGTGGCTGAAGCACTACCGCGACATTTACTCCGAGGCTCAGATCATCGGAATGCACCGGATGATCCAGGGTGACAACCAGAAGGATCATCTGACCTTGTGCCGAGTGCTGGGCACCTTGCAGAGACGCCTCGACGCCATCGACGCCCGACACCTCGAATCGCTCGCGGACGTGATCTCGCCAGCGGTGCGCGCCCAAATGGAGGCCGAGTGGCTAACCAAGGGCGGGCATCTCGACCGCGCAATCCCAGCGCGAGATCGAAAATCTGACCTTTGTCCTCCGTAATAGATTTCTTGCGCGTCGAGCTCGTGACTTTCGTATTTGCGCGGACCGTCGGAACCGAGGTCGCGAAGTATCGAGTGATCGTTCACGACCCGGGTGTTCCGGAGTGTCACCGACGCTCCGTCTAGGGTCTCCCCGAACACGATCGGAAACTTGCGAATCGGCACGGCCTGCTCCGCGGCTTCCACCGGAAATGATCCGATCAGCCGGAGGCGTGGACCGTCGTTCCCGTACTCAAAGGTGAGAGTTCCACCTACCTTCCGATCTTCGAATCCAGGTATCCACCAGGATCCGGTCGCGCTAAACGGCTCCACCCACTAACCCCCTAACGCCATCAGAACTCCGCGTCCGTGCCGTATTCGTACGGTCCGCTCCCGTTGCGACTCATCCACCAACGACGGATCATGTTGAGCATCGCTCCTCGGCCCTGCGTCAGCACGTCGGAGTCCTCAATCTCGAATCGTCCGACAGCTCCCCCAACTCGCGACACGTCGCACCCGATCCGATCTGCCACGTCCGCGCTCGAGACGTCCGGTCCAACTACAACGAGATGGAGGTTCTCGTTCTCCTCAAGACACCCCCGGATCAGCACGTTGAGTTCGTCGTACGGAGCGTCGTCCCGATCACCACACACAGCTCGGCATGCATCAGGCAAGAGCGAAGGATCGAGTAATTCGTTCGGAACGGCTCTTCGCCAAGGGCCTTTGGGCCGAGCGAGGGGTAGAGCAGGGCGTGGTGATGCGGCGCCGGATCTCGGTAGGAGCCAATCGGAAGTTCGATCAGCTCACCAGAGTCACGCCTACCGAGGCGGACGGAGCCGTGCAGCTTGACCAGCACTACCGTCGGCGTCTCGGAATCTTCGACGTAGTCCTCGTAGGACTTCGGCGTCCACCGTCGATCCGGTTTGCCGACACTGAATCCATCGACCAGTCGGAGATCGAGCTCGTAGGCGGCTTGCTCAACCGCGATGTCATAGTTCAGAGTGAAGAACGGAATCGTTCGAATCGGGTCCGCGACGTCGAACTGGCCCAACACGCCGAGGAAGCCCCGGTAGAGAGCGCCGGCCTCACTCGCATCGACGGTTCCGTAGCACGCGATCACCTCGTCATAGATCGCCTCAACGACTAGCCGCGCCCATCCTGACAGTTCCTGAAGAGTGCTCTGAACGTCACGAGCGAGAAGATCGGCGACGCCGCTGATGGCATCGTCGGAGATGCCCGACTTAGCGAGCGTCGATCGAAAGCCATCCGTTGCGCTGTGAAACACGGGGTAGTCCGTCGCGAAGCTGCACCACCAATGCTCAGCTGCCTCCAGCTCTTGGAGCACCACCTCGATGTCGGTCGGCTGCCGTTGAGAGAGTCGATCGCGCGCCTAGACGAAGCGCTCCTTCTGGCGCACCAGCAAGACGCCGAGAGAAGGCTCCGTCAACAAAGTGTGGGACAAAGCCGGCGGTCGTCGGTAGTCCCAATGGCGCCGACGCCCCTGCACCGGTCAGGAAGACGAGAGGCGAGTGAGTGAGGGGCTTAGGCAACTGCACAGATGAATCATCCCGCGCGGGTGCCCCAACGGTGGGCTACGACCTATAGAGGGAGGTCACGAGGCATCACCTCAACTCGCGACGATCGCGACCAGGGCTCCGAGGATGAGAAATGGCGCAAGCGGGATGGTGGCGCCCCGCCACCGGGCGCCGCGATGCCTCCCCGGGCCAACGATCACGAACACCGCGGCAAGAAGCCAAGGGCATGCGACGCCATCGATGAGGGTCGTCCACCCGAGATAGGCGAGGAAGCCGCCGAGCAACCCACCGAGGCGAACGTCGCCGAGGCCGAGCTCGTGAGAGAACGTCAACGCGACGAGCAGGTAGCACCCAGAGACGAGTACCGATCCCGCAGAGTGCACGAAGG
>JAODBN010000222.1 GCA_025463965.1 Acidimicrobiaceae bacterium | reverse complement strand
GAAGGCCCGCACCCGCGTCGGTCTGCTCGTCGAGGCCGGTGACGTCCGCGAGGTGCACCACGGCGCCCTGCTGATCGGGTACGGCGCGGCTGCGGTGAACCCGTACCTCGCCATGGAGACCGTCGAGGACCTCGTGACCTCCGGCGCGATCACCGACGTGACCTACAAGGAGGCGCAGAAGCACCTCATCAAGGCGCTCGGCAAGGGCGTCCTGAAGGTGATGTCCAAGATGGGCATCTCCACGATCGCCTCCTACACCGGCGCGCAGGTCTTCGAGGCCGTCGGGCTCGACGAGGCGCTCGTCGAGCGCTACTTCACCGGCACTCCGAGCAAGCTCGGCGGCATCGGCCTCGACGTGCTCGCCGAGGAGGTGGCCCGACGGCACCACCTCGCCTGGAACGGGCGCGAGGGCGAGCTCGCGCACCGAGAGGTCGAGGTCGGCGGCGAGTACCAGTGGCGCCGCGAGGGCGAGCACCACCTGTTCAACCCGCGAACCGTCTTCAAGCTGCAGCACGCCACCCGCTCCAAGCGCGCCGACATCTTCCGCGAGTACTCCCAGCTCGTCGACGAGCAGGCGACGCGCCTTGCCACCTTGCGCGGGCTGCTCCGGTTTCGCACGGGCGACGGCGCCCCGCGCCCGCCGGTGCCGCTCGAGGAGGTCGAGCCGGTCGAGTCGATCCTCAAGCGCTTCTCGACTGGTGCGATGTCCTACGGCTCGATCTCGGCCGAAGCGCACGAGACCCTGGCCATTGCGATGAACCGCCTCGGCGGCAAGTCCAACACCGGCGAGGGCGGAGAGGACGCCGAGCGCTTCGTGCCCGACGCCAACGGGGACCTGCGCCGTAGCGCCATCAAACAGGTCGCCTCGGGCCGCTTCGGGGTGACGAGCCACTACCTCGTGAACGCGGACGACATCCAGATCAAGATGGCCCAGGGCGCCAAGCCCGGCGAGGGTGGCCAGCTACCGGCGCACAAGGTCTACCCGTGGATCGCCGCCACCCGGTATTCGACGCCGGGCGTCGGCCTGATCTCGCCACCGCCGCATCACGACATCTACTCGATCGAAGATCTCGCCCAGCTGATCCACGACCTGAAGAACGCGAACCCGCGCGCCAGGGTGAACGTGAAGCTCGTCTCCGAGGTCGGCGTGGGCACCGTCGCGGCCGGGGTGGCCAAGGCGCACGCGGACGTGGTGCTCATCTCCGGCCATGACGGCGGGACGGGCGCGGCTCCGCTCACCTCGCTCAAGCACGCCGGCACGCCCTGGGAGCTCGGGCTCGCCGAGACCCAGCAGACCCTCGTGCGCAACGGCCTTCGGGACCGGATCGTCGTCCAGGCCGACGGCCAGATGAAGACCGGCCGCGACGTCGTGATCGCCGCGCTGCTCGGCGCCGAGGAGTTCGGCTTCGCCACCGCGCCGCTCGTCGTGTCCGGCTGCGTGATGATGCGCGTCTGTCACCTCGACACCTGCCCGGTCGGCATCGCTACCCAAAGCCCCGAGCTGCGCAAGCGCTTCACGGGCAAGCCCGAGTTCGTCGAGAACTTCTTCGTCTTCATCGCCGAGGAGGTGCGCGAGCTGCTCGCCGCGCTCGGATTCCACAGCCTCGAGGAAGCGGTCGGCCACACCGAGAGCCTGGACGTCGCTCAGGCGGTGGACCACTGGAAGGCCTCGGGGCTGGACCTGGCTCCACTGCTCGCGCCGGCCCGCTCCGAGCACGGTCCGTGCGACCTGCACCGGACCGCCAGTCAGGACCACGGACTGGAGGCGGCTCTCGACAACCGGCTCATCCAGCAGGCCACCGCGGCCCTCGAGGATGCCAAGCCCGTCAAGATCGAGGCCGCGGTGCGCAACGTCAACCGGACGGTGGGAACCATGCTGGGCTCGGAGGTCACCCGTCGCTACAGCGGAGCCGGCCTCCCCGACGGCACGATCAAGATCCGCCTGGAAGGCTCGGCCGGCCAGAGCCTCGGGGCCTTCCTGCCGGCGGGCATCGAGCTCACCTTGTGGGGTGACGCCAACGACTACGTCGCAAAAGGTCTGTCCGGTGGCCGAGTCGTGGTGCGGCCGCCTGCGGGCTCGCCCTTTGCCGCCGAGGAGAACGTGATCGCCGGGAACGTCTGCGCCTACGGAGCGACGAGCGGCGAGCTCTTCGTCTCCGGCGTGGTGGGCGAGCGCTTTTGCGTGCGCAACTCGGGGGCCACCGCGGTCGTCGAGGGAGTGGGCGACCACGGCTGTGAGTACATGACGGGAGGGCGGGTGGTCGTGCTGGGTGGGACGGGGCGCAACTTCGCCGCCGGCATGTCGGGCGGCATCGCCTACGTGCACGACCCCCGAGGCGTGCTGGCGCGGCGGCTCAACACCGAGCTCGTCGAGCTCGAGCCGCTCGAGGACGAGGACCGTGAGTTCCTCGCGGGCATCGTCGCGCGCCACGCCGAGCTGACCGGGTCCTCCCTCGCGGCGCGCATCGTGGCGGACGGTCCTGCGGGGCTCGAGCGCTTCGCCAAGGTGATGCCCCGTGACTACCGCCGGGTGCTGGAGGCGACGCGCAAGGCGGAGGCCGAAGGCGTCTCCGTGGCCGACGCGATCATGGCGGCATCTCGTGGCTGACCCTAGAGGCTTCCTGCGCTACCACCGTGAGGGCCCGACGCGTCGCCCGGTCGCCGAGCGCGTCCGGGACTGGCGCGAGGTCTACGTCGAGTTCCCGCGGCCGAAGCTGCTCGCCCAGGCGAGCCGGTGCATGGACTGTGGGATCCCGTTCTGCCACGAGGGCTGCCCGCTCGGCAACCTGATCCCGGAGTGGAACGACCTCGTTCGTCGCGAGCACTTCGCCGAGGCAGCAGACCGACTTCACGCCACCAACAACTTCCCCGAGTTCACTGGCCGGCTCTGCCCGGCTCCCTGCGAGGGGTCCTGTGTGCTCGGCATCAGCGACGAGCCGGTGCTGATCAAGCAGGTGGAGCTGGAGATCGCCGAGTGGGCTGGCAGCGCCGGGCTCGCTCCCGTGCCGTGCGCCCCGCCGACAGGACGCAAGGTGGCCGTCGTCGGCTCCGGGCCGGCCGGTCTCGCTGCTGCCCAGCAGCTCACGCGGGCCGGTCACGAGGTCGTGGTGTTCGAGCGCGCCGAGAAGATCGGGGGCCTTCTTCGTTACGGCGTCCCCGAGTTCAAGCTCGAGAAGTCGGTGATCGACCGGCGCCTCGCTCAGATGAGTGCAGAGGGCACGGTCTTTCGGACCCGGGTGGCGGTTGGCGCGGCGGCGGTCGGCGAGGTCCCGGGGGCGAGCGCGCCCGACGTCGAGGTGATCAGTGCCGAACAGCTGCGCGGCGAGTTCGACGCCATCGTGCTGGCGGTGGGCTCCACCCGCCCGAGGGACCTGCCGGTTCCCGGCCGGGAGCTCGCCGGCGTGCACTTCGCCATGGAGTACCTCCGTGGGGCGAACCTGGTGTGCGAACGGGCGCTCGAGGTCCCCCCGATCACCGCCGCGGGAAAGGCCGTGGTGATCATCGGTGGCGGCGACACCGGGGCCGACTGCCTCGGCACCGTGCACCGACAGGGAGCGCGAGAGGTCCACCAGCTCGAGATCCTGCCGGAACCCCCCAGCACGCGAAGTCCGGAGAACCCCTGGCCGACCTGGCCCGTGATCTTGCGGAGCGCCGCCGCTCACGAAGAAGGCGGAGGCCGGCGCTATGCGCTGTCCACCAGCGACCTGTTCGACGACGGCCACGGCGCCGTGGCGGGGCTTCGCGCCCAGCAGGTCGAGTCCGTGGTGCAAGACGGTCGGAGGGTCCTTCGCCCAGTCGAGGGCGCCGGGATCGAGCTCCAGGCCGACCTCGTGCTGCTGGCGCTGGGCTTTCTCGGGCCCGAGCGCGAGGGTGTGGTCGGTGAGCTCGGCTGCGAGCTCGGCGAGCGCGGCACCGTGGTGGTCGACGGGTCGTACATGACCAGCGTGGACAGCGTCTTCGCCTGTGGCGACGCGGCGAGGGGCCAAAGCCTCGTGGTCTGGGCCATCGCCGAGGGCCGTTCCGCCGCCGCGGCGGTCGACCGCTACCTCGTCGGCCAGAGCGATCTCCCGGCACCCCTCGTGCCGGGCGCGCTCGCCATATCCTGAGGCCGGTGCCTGCGAACGAACAACCCGACGAGGGCGACGAGCCGGCCTGGGCCACGCCCGAGGTGCTCGCCGTGCGAGCCGACCTGACCGCCCTCGTCGAGCGCATCGACGAGCTCGCGCTCGACCTCTTGCGTGCAGCGGTCGATGCGGGCGAGCTCGAGCGTCCCGAGGCGGAGCGCCGCCTCGTGCGCGTGCGCAACGCTCTCGAGCGTTCGCTCCACCTCCTCGGAGGCTGAGTCCGCGGCATCCGGCCTGGGTGTCTGGGAGGCGGTTGAGCCTCATGCCATGATGTCCGAATGGAGCGCGAGCACGACGAACGACCGTGGGGGAGCTACACCGTCCTCGAGGATGCCCCAGACCACAAGGTGAAAGAGATCGTGGTCAACCCTGGCCGCAGGCTCAGCTACCAACGCCACGCGCGGCGCGCCGAGCACTGGTTCGTGGTTCGAGGCGACGGCTACGTCGTCCTGGACGACCGTGAGCTCGAGGTCCACGCCGGAGATGCAGTGGACATCGCCGTAGGGGTTGCTCACCGCATCGGCAACAAGGGGGACGCCGACCTGGTCTTCGTCGAGGTGCAGCACGGCGACTACTTCGGTGAGGACGACATCGTCCGCCTCGACGACGACTACGGCCGCGTCGATACCTGATCTGGTCCGGGCTCGCCCTTGGCGGCCGCCTGAGCGCATCGAGCCGGGCAGCGCACCAGAAGTTTCAGCTCACCCGGACCGTGGTGCGATCCTTCCGAGCCTCGCTCGATCGGCGCCCCAAGAGCGAGGCGGTATGCCGCTCGCCAACGCGCTCATGTGCTGCTCGCGTCGAGCGGCGGTGAGGCGGTCTAGCGCTCGGTGGTGTTGCCGCGCCGGCTGAGGGCGTCGATGGTGACCGCTGCCACGAGGACCAGGGCGGTGACCATGTACTGCGCCGCTGCCGACAGCCCGAGCAGGCCCATGCCGTTGGCGATCGCGGCGATGATGATGCCACCGAGCAGGGCGTGGATCATCCGGCCACGGCCACCGAACAGGCTCGTGCCGCCGATGACCGCCGCGGCCACGGCGTCCAGCACCAAGGTGCCGCCATCGAGGCCGGTGGAGATCGATCCGAGCTGGGAGGCCGAGACGATGCCCGCGGCGCCCGCGGTCAGGCCTGCCAGCATGAACGCGCCGGTCCGAACCCGATTGAGGCTGATGCCGGCCCGCCGGGATGCCTCGGCGTTGCCGCCGATGGCGTAGATGTAGCGGCCGTAGCGGGTCCGACCGAGCAGGAACGTGTAGGCGACGAGGATCACGAGCACGATCGGCACGATCCAGGGCATTCCCTCGAGCACGGTGCCGCGTCCCCGGTTCGTGTTGACGATGAGGACCACGACGACTCCCGCAACCGCTGCGGCGAGGATCTTGAGGATGGTCAGCCCGGCCGGCGGGGCGCTCAGCCCGGCGCGGCGGCGCAGGTGGTCGCGCCGCCAGGAGAAGAGGGCGAACGCGGCGACCACGGCTGCCGTCACGATCCAACCTGCGGTGGGCGAGAGGTTGCCGTCGACGATGTCGCTGAGGATGCTGTTGGAGATGCCGACCGTGCCGCCCGATGCCGAGGAGTTGTTCTCGAGCAGGTAGAGGAATAGGCCCTGCCAGCCGAGGAACCCGGCAAGGGTCACCACGAACGACGGCAGCTTGAGGCGAGTGATCAAAATCCCCTGCACGAAGCCGATGGCCGTCGCGGTGGCGAGGCCGGCGAGGATGGCGATCCACCAGGACTCCGGATGGGGGAACGCGGCGAGCTCGAGTGTGACGGTGGCGCCGACGCCTCCCACGTAGCCGATCGACAGGTCGATCTCGCCGAGCAGCAGGACGAACACCTCGGCCATGGCGAACAGCACGAAGGGCGAGCCCTGCGTCATCAGGTTGGTGAGGTTGCCGGCCGAGAGGAAGACCGGGCTCAGGACCTGGAAGATGATGACGAGGACGACCAGGCCGCCGAGCACGGGCAGGATGCCGCTCTGGCCGGATCGGACCTGGCGGAGCCAGTCCTGTGCGTACTGGCCGAAGGAATCGGCGACGACACCTCCGCCCTCAGTGGCGAGCGGGTGGTCCCCGTTCACCGGCTCGGGCGATTCTGGGTTGAAGTCTGCCGCGGGCTCGCCGGGCCGGAGGGTGGATGACATAAGCCTGTGGCGTCCTTACTTGTCGCTCGCCGCGGCGGCGGAGCTGGCACGCCCACCGGTGGTGATCATTTCGACGGCGCCCTGGGTGTCGAATTCCGACGCAGGACCCACCCCGGCGATCTTCCCGAGGTAGAGGACAGCGATGCGGTCGGCGACCTGGAAGACGTCGGT
>JAODBN010000173.1 GCA_025463965.1 Acidimicrobiaceae bacterium | reverse complement strand
CAGCCACCAAGCGACCGGGCGAACGCGACAGCAATAAAGAGCGCTGCGGCGAGCGCTGGGAGCTTCACCGTCGCGGCGAGGGAGCACAGCCCGATCCCCCACAGCGGATGGCGTTGGAGCGCGAGCGTCACGCCCGCGAGCATCAGCCCGGCCATGAGGGCGTCGTTGTGGCCAGCGGCCAACAGCTCGACGAGCGCGAGCGGGCTGAGCGCAGCCAACCAGACCGCCCTCAGCGGGTTCGCGCCGAGGAGTCGGGCGAGGCGTGGAGCGAACAGCGCCACGAGCACCACCCCGAGAACCTCCGCAAGGCGCGCTAGCAAGATCCCGGCGACCAGGTTCGATCCGGCCGCCCCGACGAAGACGCCGATAAGCCCGAGAAAGGCCGGCCCGTAGGGCGCGGTCGTGGTCCGCCAGAACGGGGACACCGCGTCGAGCAGGTGTCGGTAACCATGGTTGGCGAGGACGCCGGGTGCTTGGCGGTAGGGATCGAGCCCTAGGTGCAGGATCGCCCCCTGTGCGAGATAGCTGTACATGTCCTGGCTGAACAGAGCCGGCCCCACGAGGAGCGGAGCGGCCCATACCGCTCCGAGGATCCAAAGCCCCCCGAGCCGGATCGGCGTTCCCGGAGCGGCGAGCCGGCGGCCGACGCCGAGCCAGGCAAGCACGAGCGCGCCGAGCCCGAGATAGAGGAGCACCTTGTTCGCGCCTCCGCCGCCGGAGAGGCTCACCGAATACCACCAGGTAACCGCCCCCCCATCGACCAGGCGAGGGCCTGAGATGGCGATCGCGGTCGAGCCCAGAAAGCCGAGAAGCGGGAACGCCCAGCCGAGCCCACCGAGCAATCGCCGGGCCGCCGTCGCACGGGCAGAGCGGCTTGGAACCGCCGCCTCGTGGACCGTCGCTGTCGCCGCCATGATTGCTCGCTAACTCGTCTCTCCCGCACGCTCTGCCGGGAGGGTTCCCCGCGAGCAGAGCTCGGGCCTGGCGTCGACTGGCGGCGCTCGCTCGCTTGCCCGGCGAAGTCTACGAGAAGGCCCACCGGGGTAGCGGAGCGCGCCGGCAGCCCATTGCGGAGGGGGTCTCAGACCCTGAAGGTCATCCACACAGGGTGCGACGCGGCGCCGACCCTGCGTGCCATGCCGAGCTGTCATGCCGTTCCGTTCGCAGGCGAAATCTGGCCCCTACGAGGGAGCCACATTGGGAGCCGCCACGCCATCTGACCATGATGCGCAGTCGAGCGAACCGCGTGAACGTTGAATGCGCGCCATGAGCACGGTGAGCGAGCTCATTTGCTGCTCTCTACCTGCACGATCAGAGGCGGTAGTGTCGTTTGAATTCATCGACGCTTAAGGACGCCAACTCCGCCTTGATGCGATCGACCGTTTCATCAATAACTACGGGAACCGCTAGGCGGATTCGATACACCACTTTACGAGACGCGATATCGCGTATTCTGATGCTCACGACCGGAGCGGCCGGTTCCATCCCGCTGTTTAGGGCGGCAGCCAGTACTCCGATTCCAAGGGACTTCACGACCGTAAATGTGCGAGGCTCAGTTACCGCTTCTACCCGGAAAGCCGTTCTTGCGCGTGGCTCCCAAGAGTGATCTTCCCACAAGTAATCGACCTTGCGGTCGTCAAACTCAGACCGCAAGATGAGGCCGTGGTCCACTGCGTCCGCTAAGGCCACGAGCTCGCCGCCGAGAAGGTCGCCTTCTTCAAGCTCGCCTGACTTGGCCGCCTCTATAATGGCGTTCTGCTGTGTGAGACAGACCGATTCCGCAATGAATCCTCTGTGCCATAGCGACTCAAACCTGTCGAGTTCTGCTTGGACGCGGTCACCATCCACCTCAGGAATCCTTATCTGAGGCTAAAGGGGCCGTAGCGAACGCTAGGGCACGTAGCGACATATGGATGCCAATAGCGGGAGCGAGCCGGTTGGTCTCCTTCGGCCACCGTTGTTGCTGCAGGCGAAGGTCTTGCATCAGACCGGCGAGTCGCGATAGCTGCCTTCAGGCTCCGCCAGCGAGGTGACCTCATTGGCAGCGTGTACCCATACTCGTCTTCCTGCACCGCCGCAGCTCGTGCTTGGAGCCCGCAGAGTAGCCGCGCGCGGTTCCATCGCCGCTCGCCCAACAGACCGGCGCGCTGCGTGCAAGCTGCTCGCCATCGCCGGTTATGGCTCACCTGCTCCAGCAACTCGACGGGGCGTGTTCGAAGTGTGGGCCAAAGGTTTCCCAGCGGTAGGTCAAGGGGGAAACAGGGCTGCGATCGTCGCCTTCAGACGCCGGAGACACCCCGGCCGAGAAGGAGGCGAGCGTCATGACCACCACTGCCTTGGAAGGCTCGGAACAGATCGGCGCAGGCCGGCTAGCAGTTCGGTGCTGGAGCGATCCCGTCATCGATCGCCTCGGTCACGATCCGCGCAGCCCTTACGTCGAGCGCTTTTGGCTGCCCGTACTGGGGCCCTCGACGACCTTCTTCCTGCGACACCTTGCGATCGGTCTCGAGCGATCGCCGAGTGGCTACGACCTCTCGGTGCAGGATGCAGCCCGAGCGCTCGGGCTTGGCGACCGTAGCGGTCGCAATGCTCCCTTCGCCCGCACGCTGGCTCGTGCGATCGACTTCGAAATGGCCCGCTTGCATGGCGACCTCCTGGAGGTGCGACGACGGATGCCTCCGCTCGCACGTCGCCACCTCCTGCGCCTACCCGAATCGCTGCAAGCAGAACACGAGCGCCTGGGACGGCTCGCGCCCCCATCGGAGATTGAGCGTCTCCACCTGCGCGGTCGCCAGCTCGCCTTGAGCCTTCTTCAGCTCGGCGAGCCGACCGAAGCGGTCCGACAGCAGCTGGCGCGTTGGCGCTTCGAGCCGACTCTCGCAGAGGACTGCCTGGCCTGGGCCATCGCTCAGCAGGCGACCGCACCCTAACGGCGGCGAATGACGGCGGGAGATCGGCGGGAAGCGGTGAGGTGTTCCGCTTCGATGATGCGTCCTGACTCCGCAATGTTGATCAGGCGCAGGAGCCCCACTCACAATCGACGACAGCCGAATGTCCTGCTTTGCTCCGTCGGGACCGACGGTGGTCCCGGACGCGTTCACGAAGGCTGGGCAGCGTCCCGTACAGCTCTCGAGGAATCAGGCCAACCGATTACTGCCAAGGACCCGGGGGCATACCCCGGCATCCGACGTAGCGACGCGAGGTAGGGGTTCTGTCGTGAACCGCATGGAGAAGACAGTTCGCCGCATCGACGCGTTCCAGCAGCGGCACACCGCTCCCGGATTCGTCTTCGGGGTTTCGAAAAAGTTCGGCGACGACAACGGGGGCAGCCTCGTGGTGCAGCTGACCTACGCCTTCTTCACCACCGTGTTCCCACTGCTCTTGTTGCTCGTCACCATTCTCGGCATCGTCCTCGCCGGTAACGCCGCGGCCCGCAACGACGTGCTCAACTCGACCTTCGGACAGTTCCCGATCGTCGGCAAATCACTCAGCCAGAACGTTCACGCCCTTAAGCGCAGCTCCGCGTTCGGACTGGTGGTAGGGCTGCTCGGCTTGCTCTACGGCACGACGGGGCTAGCAGGAACCGGCCTCTACGTGATGGCGCAGGTCTGGAACCTTCCCAATGCGGTGCGGCCCAACTACATCACTCGCATGGCCCGCAGCCTCATCTTCCTTGCCGTTCTCGCCGTCGGCTTGATCGTGACGACGTTCCTCTCCAGCTTCGGCACCTTCGGCAGGCACAACTTCTGGCTTGGCGTCGCGGCTGAGGTCGTGGCAGCTTTCGTGAACGTCGGTCTCTACGCGTCCGCGTTCCGCGTGCTCACCCCCAAACAGGTGGCAACGACGTGCCTAATGCCGGGGGTGATCTTGGCCGGAATCGTCTGGACGATTCTCCAGGCGCTCGGCGGCTACGTCGTCGGGCACGACCTCAAGGGTGCCAGTGCCACCTACGGGCTGTTCGGCCTCGTGCTCGGCCTGCTGGCTTGGATCTACATCGGCGCCGAGGTCACGGTCTACGCGGCCGAGCTCAACACCGTCCTCGCCCGGCGCCTCTGGCCCCGTGGGATGGTGCAGCCCCCGCTCACCAAGGCTGACCAAGAGTCGATCGCGCTCCAGGCCATCGAGAGCCAGCGCCGGCCCGAGCAAGAGATCATCACCAACGTTCGCGTTGCGCCGATGACGCAGGACGAGTACCGAGAGGCCGGCTACCAGGTCGAGCCGACCGTTGGCACCACGAAGCGCGTTCCCGAGGAGTAACTCGGGGCTATCGGTTCTCACCAACCGCTTGCCGCTCTGGTGCGCTCGAAGACTAGTACGGCGCCCGGGGGACCTCTCGCTCCGCCTGGGCCACACGGGGCGAGATCGGCTCGGCGACCGCGTCACCGCGCGGGCCTTCCGCGCCCGAGTCACCGAGCTCACCCAGCGCCGAGCGCATCCGGGCTCCCTGCTCGGAGAACCAGTTGTGCAGGATTCCGACGTCGTGGCCGACGCAGAAGTGACGGACCCCGAGGTTCAGGTAGTACTCGGCACCCGCGGCATCCGCGATCTCGGCCCGGGGAGCGATCCCGCGGCGCAGCGCCGTGGCGATCATGTGCCGTTCGGCCTCGAGGACCTGCTCGGCATCCTCGGTGCGCGACAGGCCCATGCTCATCGCGTAGTCGGCGGGCCCGAACTGCACCATGTCGATGCCCGGTACGTCGAGGATCGCGTCCAGGTCCTCGACGGCCTGGCGCTTCTCGATCATGAGCGCTATCACCGATCCCGCGAGCGCCGAGACCCAGTCGGGAGCGCCGACATAGAGCACGGTGCGAGCGTCGCGCCGCAGTCCGACGCCGTGGCGCCCCGAGTGGTCGGGGTGCTCCGCGCGCACCGATCGAACGCATTGGCGGGCGTCCTCCACCGTGCGGACGTCGGCAAAGAGGACGTTCTGGATGCCCGAGCCGATGGCGCGCATCGCGGAGTGGCCCCGCATGTCCTGCTCGATCTTGATCATCCCCGAGAAGTCCGGGAAGAGCTCGATCGCCCGTCCGAGATTGTCGAGGTCGTGCATGGTCCAGGGCGTGTACTCGGCGACGAATTCGATGTAGTCGAACTGGCGGGTCTGGCCGACGAGCTCGGTGATCGTGGGCCACGTCGACAGCAGGTGCGTCCCAAGTGTCGGCTTGCCGGCATCCAACAGCTCGCGCAGGCGGTTCTTCTTCATCGGATACACATCCATGGCTCCCCCAATGTTCGAAGCGACGCTACGGCCGGCGGCTTGAGTCGTCAACAGTCAACAGGGCGGGCAGGCCCACCGTCGGACACCGCAGCCACAGCTGGCACACTGGGTCCATG
>JAODBN010000124.1 GCA_025463965.1 Acidimicrobiaceae bacterium | reverse complement strand
AGGCGTTCGCCGCTTTCAGCGCGACCGTCGTCGAGCTGCGCCTCATCGACGGTGTGGTGAACGGCGTGTCCAGCCTGGTGCGGGTCAGCGGCCAGGGCCTGCGGAAGGTCCAGAACGGCTACGTCCGCACCTACGCACTGGGCCTCGTCGCCGGGGCGGTCGTCCTCGTCGCCTACGTCGTCACCCGAGCGGGGTCCTGAGATGTTGAACGTCCTCCAGCCCCACGTGCAGGCCGCCGCGCTGGCCCTCCCGTCGTCGCGTGCCTTTCCCTACCTGACTGCCCTGATCCTCGTGCCCGCGGCCGCAGCGATTGCGGTGCTCCTCCTGCCGAAGACCGCCACCTGGGCGATCCGGGCACTCGGCCTCGGAGCCGCGGTCGGCGTCCTCGGCATCGCGGCCGCCGTCCTCGACCAGTTCCAAGCCGGCAGCAGCGGCTACCAGATGACCTCGCACCATGAGTTCGTGCCCTCCCTTGGGATCTCGTGGGACCTCGGAGTCGACGGCATCTCGCTCTTCTTGGTTCTCATGGCCGCGCTCTTGTTCCCGCTCGCGCTCGCCGGCGCGAAGGAGCAGGCGAACCCCAAGGCCTTCACGGTCTGGGTGCTGCTCACCGAGGTGGGCTGTCTCGGGAGCTTCCTCTCGCTCGACGTGCTGATGTTCTTCCTCTTCTTCGAGCTGACCCTCGTGCCGATCTACTTCCTGATCGTCGGATGGGGACACGAGCGGCGCGGACCGGCGGCCACGAAGTTCTTCCTGTACACCTTCCTCGCGTCGGCGGTCATGCTGGTCGGGATCCTCGCCTTGGTCTTCATCCACCAGGGACAGACGGGGGTGACGACCTTTGACGTCAGCCGCCTGGCGCACACCCACCTGTCGGGGACCGCGGAGATCATCCTTTTCTTGGCCTTTACGGCGGCCTTCGTGGTCAAGGCCCCGGTCTTCCCCTTCCACACCTGGTCGCCCGACGCCTACGCCGAGTCGCCTGCCGGAGGCTCGGTGGTGCTCGCCGGCGTGATGGCCAAGCTCGGCACCTACGGGATCGTCCGCTTCGATCTCGGCCTGTTCCCGCACGCCGTCGTGGTGCTGGCCCCTGTCCTCCTCTCGCTCGGCGTCGCCGGGATCATCTACGGCGGCATCGTCGCCGCGGTCCAGCGCGACCTGAAGCGCCTCGTGGCCTACTCCTCGCTCGCCCACATGGGCTTCATCGTGGTGGGCGCCTTCGCCCTCACCGGCGAGGCGCTGTCGGGCGCCGTCCTGCAGATGGTCAACCACGGGCTGTACACCGCGGCCCTCTTCCTGCTCGTGGCGATGATCGCCCGGCGCAGCGGCACCTTCGAGATCCGCCGCCTGGGAGGCCTGCAGCGTCAGGCGCCGGTCATGGCGGCGGTGTTCACCCTGGTCATGCTCGCCTCCATCGGGGTCCCCGGGCTCAACGGCTTCGTGGGGGAGTTCCTGATCTTGTCCGGCACGTTCCTCACCCATCGCTGGTGGGCCGTGGTGGCGGTGTTCGGGGTGATCCTCGCCGCCGTCTACTTTCTATGGGGCTACCAGCAGGCGTTCCACGGTCGCCCGGCCGCCGACGCCGGCGTGGCCGGTGTCGGCGCCGCTCCCGTGCGGCCGTTTCGCGAGCTGACCTGGAGCGAGGGCCTCGTGCTCGCTCCCTTGGTCGTACTGATCGTCTTCCTCGGCGTGTACCCCAAGCCCGTCCTGTCGCGCATCACACCGACGGTGAACCGGGTGCTCGCGAACGTCGAGGTCTCCGGCCACGCCCGGGTGCCGGTGCTCGGCCAGCCGACCGCCGCGGTGCTGCGGGTGAACGCGACGACGGGCAAAGTGACGGGGGGCGGCCAGTGAGACTCGACCTGCTCCTCGGTGCGGCGACCCTTCACCTGCCGCAGATCAACTACACGACGATCCTCCCCGAGCTGATCGTCTTCGGCGGCTCGCTCCTGCTGCTCGCCGTGGCGGCGATGACACCGCGCCAGCTCCCGCACGGCTTCTACGCCTCGGTCACCTCGGGCATCGGCATCGCCTCGCTCATCGCGTCGCTGATCTTGAACAACGACGTCAGTGCGGGTGGTGCCTTCACCTCGGTCGCCCATTCGGTCGACGTGGACGGCTTCTCGACGTTCATCTTGACGCTGGCCTCGTGCGTGCTCATCGTGGCGCCGATGCTCGCGGCCGGCCCGCTTCAGCGGTACCGGATCGAGGGTTGTGAGTTCTATGCCCTTGCCTGCGTGTCTGTCGGCGGGGCGATGCTCATGGGGGCCGCCAACGACCTCATCTTGATCTTCCTCGCCCTCGAGATCCTCTCCATCCCGCTCTACGTGCTCGCAGGACTGGACCACCGTCGGGACGCCTCCGGCGAGGCCGCCATGAAGTACTTCCTGCTCGGGGCGTTCTCCTCGGCGATCTTCGTCTACGGCATCGCCCTCGTCTACGGCGCGACCGGCTCGACGAACCTCGCCGACATCGCGGCCTTCTTGGCGCACAACGTGATCGTCTCGAACGGGGTGCTGCTCGGCGGGATGGCGCTGTTGTTGGTCGGGTTCGGCTTCAAGATCGCCGCCGTGCCGTTCCACCTGTGGACGCCCGACGTCTACCAGGGCTCGCCGAGCCCCGCTGTTGGCTTCATGGCGAGCATCGCCAAGATCGGCGGCTTCGCCGCGCTGCTGCGGGTCATGCTCTCGACCTTCCCCAGCCTCGCCAGCACCTGGAAGCCGGTGATCTGGGTGCTCGCCATCTTGACGCTCGGCCTCGGGGCGGTGGTCGCCCTCGTCCAGCGCGACGTGAAGCGGGTGCTCGCCTACTCCTCGGTGAACCACGCCGGCTTCGTCCTGCTCGGCCTGCAGGCCGGCACTACCCGGGGCGTCTCCTCGAGCCTCTACTACCTGTTCGTCTACAGCCTGCTGGTGCTCGGCAGCTTCGGCGTCGTCTCGGTGATCGGAGGGACGGGAGACACCGGCCACGGCCTCGCCCGCTACCGGGGTCTTGCCAGGCGTCGTCCGGTGCTGGCGACAACCTTCGCCATGTTCCTGCTCGCCCAGGCAGGCGCCCCCTTCACGACCGGGTTCTTCTCCAAGCTGTACGTCGTCGAGGCGGCGGTCTCGGCCCACAGCTACGCGCTCGCCGTCGTGGCGATGGTCTCGGCGGCGATCGCGGCGTTCTTCTACCTGCGGATCGTCTTCCTCATGTTCGGCGAGGCACCCGCGCTCGGCACGCCGTCGGTGCGCGAGGAGCCCGCCCCCGTCGTCGCGGTTGCGAGCCCAGTGCTCCCAGCCCTCGCCTTCAGCGGCGGTGGTCTTGGAGTCGACCTCGAGCCGGCGTTCGACTTGGCCGACGCTGGCCCGACCGACGTGCTCGCCGCTCCCGAGCCGGGGCTCCCTCCGATCGTGGAGCTCGACGGGCCAGAGAGCGACCCGGGCGAAGATCTGCCACCAAGCGAGACGGACCTTGCGGTTTCGCCGTGGACCTGGACCGGCCTCGGGCTGACCCTCGTGCCGACGCTCGTGTTCGGGGTGTGGCCCCAGCCGCTGATCGACTTCGCCCACCAGGCGACCCTGCTCTTCTAGGCGAAGGCGGCGCCCGGCTCCGCTGAGGCGATCGCGTGCCGGGGGCCTGGCAGCGAGCTCAGTCCCGGAAGTTGCCGAACTGGAGCGGGATTCCGAAGTCCTGTTCCTTGAGCTTGCCGATCACGGCCTGCAGGTCGTCGCGCTTTTTTCCCGTGATACGGACCTGGTCGCCTTGGGCCTGGGAGGTCACGCCCTTCAGCCCGAGCTCCTTGACCGTCTTGTTGATCGCCTTGGCGTGGTCCGAGGAGATGCCCGCTTGCAAGGTGACCTGCTGGCGCACGGTGCTCTTGGAGGCCTCCTCGATCTTGCCGTAGTCGAGCGCCTTGAGGGAGACCTCGCGCCGGACGAGCTTTTCCTCGACGACTTGGACGAGCGCCCTCAGGCGGTCCTCGGTGGGGGCGTGCAGGTCGATCGCCTGTCCGGAGAGCTCCACGCTCGATCCGGTGTTCTTAAAGTCGAAGCGGGTCGCGACTTCACGAGCCGCTTGGTCGATGGCGTTTCGGACCTCTTGGAAGTCGACCTCGGAGCTGACGTCGAAGCTCGGCATGCTCGCCACGCTACCGCGCGCTCCTTGCCGGGCCTCCTTGTGGAGGGCGCAGGAACGGGTCGCGAGGGCCGCCGTGGGGTGCGCAGAGGTCCGCTAGGGTTTCCGGCCGACGGGTCGGTACCCAAGTGGCCAAAGGGAGCAGACTGTAAATCTGTCGGCAACGCCTTCGTAGGTTCGAATCCTACCCGGCCCACCCTGTTGTCTCTCAGGAGCCCCCAGACCCCAGGGGTCGGGGGGCTCCTGTCCGTCCGGTCCACTAGGCGATCGACCAGATCATCTCGGGGTCGTCGCCGAGACGGCTGCGTTCGGGCGCGCAGTGATCGTCCGTCAGCCCCCCGTGACCGCTCGCGCCACGAGCCCGGCGAGCGCCCTCGCGCCGGGCCCGCCGATGGGCAGGTGCGTGCCGTCGGGGTAGAGCCAGCCCGGGTGGAGCGATGCGAGTCGCGCCCAGTCGGCGATCACCGCCCGGGGGATCGTCCGGGCCCCTGCCGCCAGCTGAGCGTTCACCTGCGACTGCCACGGCTGGTCGACGTGCACGGTGACGAGGACGACTCGCGACGCCCCTTGGAGCGCCGAGGCCATGTCGGCCATCGACTGGGCGCTGATCGGACCGTTGGTCCCGAGGGCGACGACGACCGTCGCCCCGAGGCGGTCCTCGGCGCGCAGGCTGCGGACGAGAGCGATCCCCGCCGACCACTGCCGGCTGACCGCAGCCTCCACGTCGAGCGCCCCTGGCAGGTCACCTTGGAGGGCGGCGGCGTAGTCCAGCATCACCGAATCGCCGATCGCGGTGACCCGACCCGGAACAAAGCCCCCGCCAGAAGGAGCCGGCAGTGTCGTCGAGGTGTCGCTCGGCGAAGAGGCGAAGGGCCGCCCGGCTAGGACGTCGGAGTGCCCACCCGGGACCGTGCCGGGCTCGGTGGCCGCGGGGCTCGTGCCTGCGCAGCCGCCAAGAAGGAGGGCCACGCCACCGAACGCGGCGAGCGCGATCACCCGCCGGAGGCGTCCCGGGGCGCGCCGGGGCTGCGCTCGCTCACTGCTGTGCGGCTCCGCGGCCATGATGTCCACCTGTCCTGGCTCGCCCGCCTGCGACGGGCGCACCCTACCCGTGGGGCACCCCCGAAAGGCCCGCGCCGGCCCGCGACGAAGCATTGGGGGAGCGCCCGCCGGCGGGCGCCCGGCGGACGAGCGGGCATTAGCATGGCGCCCGTGGCGATGCCTCCTCCGCCTCAGCTCGAAGCCGGCGCCCGCCTCGAGCTGCTTGGCGAGCGGCTGGTCGAGCGGGGCCAGAGGGTGGGCAAGCGTGCCCGCTCGCTTCTCGCGGTGCTCGGCGGGACGGCGGCTGGAGGCATGGTGCGGGCGAGAGCGGCCTCGCTCTCCCGAGCCGTCGCATCCCGGCTGCGACCGGACCCGGTGCCCGAGGCGTACGTGCCCGGACAGACACACATCGGCCGACTCTTGTTGCGTCCCGCGGCTCTCGGCTTTCTTGCCTCGGTGGCCATCGTGCTCGGTGCCACTCAGCCAAACTCGCCGTTCACCTCGAAAGCCGTTGGCTCTTGGTTCTTCGGCATCCCGACCCCGAGCGTCGTGCCGGGGACCACCCCGCCTCCGAGCCAGTGGCTGTTCGTCGGGGTGGTGGCGGTCTATGCCGGAATGATCTTGATGCTCCGCGCGTGGTGGGACATTGTCCGGCTGCTCTCTCGCTATCGGGGCGTGCCGGTCCGGCGCCTCGTGCCCGTCTTCGCCGCCTGGACGCTGCCGCTGTTGATCGTGGCGCCGCTATTCAGCCGAGACCTCTACAGCTATGTTGCCCAGGGCGAGATGATGAGTCGCCATATCAACCCGTACCTGTACCCCCCCTCCACCCTCGGGCCGATCGGCGCCAACCCGCTCAACCGTCTCGTCGATCCGCTCTGGGGCAACGTCTCCTCGCCCTACGGGCCGGTCTTCCTCGTGCCCGCCGGCTGGATCGTGGAGCTGACTGGCCACAACGTGCTCGCCTCGGTCGAGGGGCTTCGACTGCTGTCCCTTCTCGGCACGATCGCCTTCGCCGCGGCCGTGCCGACCATTGCCCGCTCGTTCGGGCGTGACAGCTCGACGGCTTTCGCCCTTGCCGCCTTGAACCCGCTCGTGTTGCTGCACCTCGTGGGGGGCGGCCACAACGACGCCCTGATGCTCGGCTTCCTCGTGCCCGGCTACGCGCTCGCCCGAAAGGGCCACCGCCTGTGGGGCATCCTGCTCGTGGCGCTCGGCGCGGGCGTCAAGGTGCCGGCACTGATCGGCGCGGTCTACATCGGTTGGGAGTGGCTGGGCCCCGGCCGTGGTGTGCGAGAACGGGTGCGACCGGTGGCCACCGCGTTGCTGCTCGCTGTGGGGGTGATGAGCGTGCTCTCGGCGGCGAGCGGCCTCGGCTGGGGATGGATGGCCGGCCTGTCGAATCCCGACACGGTCCGGTCCTGGCTCGACCCGGCGACGGGCGTCGGCCTGCTCGGGGGGCACCTCGTGGCCCTGGTGGGCCTCGGCAACCACGGCCATCTCGTGCTCACCTTGGCCCGAGCGGCCGGGCTGCTGCTCGCCGCGGCGATCTCGCTCCGCCTGCTCCTGCGCTCCGACGAGATCGGGGCGCTGCGCGCGCTTGGATGGAGCCTCATAGCGATCGTCATCCTCAGCCCGGTCGTCCAGCCTTGGTACGCGAGTTGGGGCTTCGTCTTTCTGGCGCCCGTCGCGGTCGGCTCTGTCCGCCGGGTGGTCGTGATCTGCTCGGGGATCGCCTGCTTCGTCGGTCTTCCCGGGGGCCGGGTGCTCGTTGACGAGCTGAGCATGGCGAACCCGGCGCTCGTGGCGGTCTTCGCGTTCGTGCTGGTGGGCCTCGGCGTGGCCATGTTGCGGCGCCGGCCGGTCCGCTCCGCCTCGGCGGGAGCCAAAGAGCCCGAGCTCGTCGCCGAGCGCGCTTAGCTCTTCTCCGGCGCAGCTCGGCCGGCCCGCCTCGTCAGAGCAGCAGTTGCATGACCGCGACGTCGAGCCAGTGGCCGAACTTTCGGCCGACCTCCTTCTCGACGCCGACGAGCTCGAAGCCACACGCCCGGTGCAGGCCGATCGAGGCCTCGTGGTGGCCGACGACCCGCCCGATCACCGAGTGGAAGCCGTGGGCGCCAGCTAGCTCGACGACCTCGAGCAGCAGCGCTTTTCCGACCCCCTGGCCGCGGTGGCTGTCGGCGACGTAGACCGAGTCCTCGACCGTCGTCGCGTAGGCCGGACGGGGACGGAAGGGGGAGAGCGAGGCGAACCCGACGGCTTGGCCGCCGTCGTCTGCGACGACGATCGGGTAGACGCCGCTGTGCTCGGCCATCCACATCTCCTGTTCCTCGCTCGTGCGCGCCACGAGGTCGAAGGTCACCGTGGAGTTCAGGACCTCCCGGTTGTAGATGACCCGCAGGGCCTCCCCGTCATCTGGCCGAGCGAGGCGGATTTGCATCGGGCCGACACTACCGGTGCCCCCGGGCCGGCTCCGGGACCCGGACATGGGCCGTGGACGCTTCGATCGGCGGCCCTTGCTCGCTCTTCTTCGCAGCTGCCGGCGCCCTTGGGTATGCTCGTGTAGGCGTGCGGCCACAGATGGGTCGCGCCGTCGCCCCCTTAGCTCAGTCGGCAGAGCACAGCCATGGTAAGGCTGGTGTCGTCGGTTCGATTCCGACAGGGGGCTCGAAGTCCAAGGCGGCGTAGCTCAGTTGGTTAGAGCACACGGCTCATAATCGTGGGGTCGCCGGTTCGAGTCCGGCCGCCGCTACCGTCCAGGCCCCGAGTGGGCCGCAGTCGGCGAGCGTGCCGAGGGACCATTTGAGGAGTAGAAGGTGGCGAAGAACGAGAAGCGGGTGAAGGTGACGCTCGAGTGCGAGGTCTGCAAGCGGCGTAACTACATCACCACGAAGAACAAGCAGAACGACCGCGAGCGGATCGAGATGCGCAAGTACTGCCGCTTCGACCGCGAGCACACGCTGCACAAAGAGACCCGCTGAGCCCACACGGCGCGTTGGACAGCCGCGTGCAGTCCTTCGAGGCGGCGCAGCGGGCCCATCCACGCCCGCACGGTCCGCAATCCGGTCGCCCGAGACCTAGCGGGCCGCGCCCTACCGGGCCCCGTCCGGTCGGCTCGCGCTCCGAGCAAGGTCTGCAGTGAGCCGGGCGGCGCGGCGCACGGCGTCGTCCGCCCCCGACCTGTTCCCCGCCGGCGACCAGGCCGACGGGGCCGGGCGTCCCGAGCGGCTCGATCGCCTGGCGAGCGCCGCTCGAGCCGGGGACCGGCACTCCTTCGAGCGTCTGGTCGCAGAGACCGCTCCCCAACTGCATGCCCTCGTGCTGCGCTTGGTGGGCGACGAGCAAGATGCGCGCGACGTCGTGCAGGAGACCTATCTGCGGGCCTTCCGCTCGATCGATCGCTTCCGCAGCGAGGCGGCCGTGACGACCTGGCTCTACCGCATCGCCGCTAACTGCTCGGCGACCCACCTGTCCCGCCGACGCCCGGTGCTTCCCCTCGACGCGGCGCTCCACGCCGTCGACGACCGTCCCGAGCGCGACCCCGAGGCGGTCGCCGACCAGGCAGTCGATCGAGAGCGGCTCGTCGCCGCCCTCGGCCGGCTGCCCGAAGGGCTGCGCGCCGTGGTGGTGCTCCACGACGTCTACGAGCTCACCCACGACGCGGTGGCGAGCGAGCTCGGCATCACCCGCGCCGCCTCCAAGGTGCGCCTCCATCGCGCTCGTCGCCGCCTTCGCGACCAGCTGTTTCCGCCGGCGGAGCCGATTGAGATCCCCGGGGGCCGCACCGGCTCCGCGTCGGTGCGCCCGCTGCCGGCCCTCGAGCCAACCGCCAGGGCCCGTGCCGTCTGACCTGAGCACGTGCGCGGCCGTCGCCGAGCAGCTGCCCGCGGTGCTCGGGACCCCAGGAGGCGCTCCGGCCGAGCTCGCCGAGCACCTCGAGCACTGCCTGTCCTGCCAGGCGGAGCTCGCCCGGTACCGGCGCCTGCTTCGGATGCTGGCCCAACTGCGCCCTGATCGCGTCGAGCTCGCACCTGGAGCGCTGAGCGAGCTGCTCGAGGTGGTGGAGGGCGCGGCCAAGCGCCGGGCGATCCGCTCCGCGCTCGCCGGCCACCGCGTGGCCTACGGGGGCGGACTGCTCGCCGCGGCGTTCGCCGGGGCGTGCCTCGTCGTGCTCGGCCGGGTCCGCTCGGCGCGCCGTCCGGCGAGCGCCTGAAGGGCCACATGCTCGCGAGCGGTCCTCTCCGGTCCTGG
>JAODBN010000101.1 GCA_025463965.1 Acidimicrobiaceae bacterium | reverse complement strand
AGACAAGGCTCGGAGCGGGGTGACATACACGGTGCGACGTTGTTGCGCGAGGCAGGCCAAGATCGACAGCTCGGCAATGCGAGTCTTTCCAGCGCTTGTGGGTAACGAAACGACGAGATCCCGCGTGTCCCTGAAGATCCGGTCGACGACATGCAGCTGCGAGGGCCACAGGTCGATTTCGGAGCGTCCGCGGGCCGAGAGGGAGTCGACGAAGGTGCGCCGAAGATAGCGCCAACGGTTGGCTGCGCCGTCCGCGCCCGGGGGTGGGTCGTTTGGGATGTTCGTCTGCAGGCTCGTGTCGAACAGGTCACCAAGCAAGCGTCGGGTGAGGCGATGCACCCACCATGGTCCGGGGACGCTGACGTCGAGAGAGGCCTGCTCGCCGACTTGGATGTCGTCGAGCGCGACGGCCAGCAGCTCTCGGTTACCGATTTCGATCGCGAATAGGGCGGCGGAGACGGCGGCAAGGTAGTTCTCGCTCAAGAGCAGCACGATGGGGCCGATCCCATCCGACGAGGGCTCGCCCTGGTCATTGGGCTCCGCAGCGAAGGCGGCCAATAGCGCATCATCGGAGACCTGAAGCGAAGAACGCAGCAAGCGGGTGCGCCGTTCCATCGCGTCAAGATCGCGCATGGCGAGGTCCGCGAGCGTCTCCTCCATCGGGTTCAGCCGGCCCGATTGCCGGCTGACGTGCATCAGTGAGAAGGCGCGCGCGGCGTAGCCACCAAGATGACTAGCGGCACCGGCAATGAGGCGATGGAAGGCCTGGTCTTCCTGAGGGGCGGCATTTCTGGTGGCTGCCTCAATGGCATAGGACGCCTGGATGAGCGCTTCCCGCGCCAGCGTGAGTTGCTCCGACGTGGCGTTATCGGCGTCCTCCAACAGATCCAGGCCGGTAGACATGATCGCATAGGCGTAGTTGAGTAAGTCCACGTCGAGGAAGGGACCGAACTGCGGCGCGTCTGCAGGCAGGACTCCGGCCCGTCGAATCATTGACTGCGCTTGGCCGCGTGCCAGCAAGCGTCCACGGAAGGCTGGGTCCATAGCGGCCGCCAGACTTGCGGCCAGTGTTCCTGCGTCACGGGGCAATAGAGATCACCGCCTCGTAGGCGTCCCTTATGAACGCCTGGTGAGCGCTGACGCGAAGAGTGACGGTGCGCTGCGGGATCGAACCTGAATATGCCGCGAGATCTGCCGATACGTGCGCGCTCGGATCGCTGCCGGTGAACAGAAACATAAGGTGCCTGACGCGGTCTGGACGGACGCCATCCGAGATCTGCACCGCGAGTACGGCTTCGCCGATATCGCTGTCAGCGGTGGACAGCAGTCGCTCCGCGAATTGAGGTCAGAGAATGCGGCGACGGCAGTTCGTCGTTGCGCATCAAACCATTGCGCGCATTCTTGATCGTGCTCTCACCGAGGGTGACACGACTCTTTGCCTCTACCTTGGTGATGCGCAGCTTCCCGTCTGAGTCAAGCATCGCCCCGAGAACGTCGTCACCCCTCATGGCCCACTCCTGATGGTCGCGCTGAACGAGCCGGCTGGGCCCGACCACGTGCCCACACTCTTCGTGGAGGTACGCGGTCGCAAGTACCTCGCCCATGTCCCCAGAGCGAGCGCTCGCCTTGGTTGGAAGCTTGTTTCGAAGGAACTTCGCCACGCCCT
Organism: Acidimicrobiaceae bacterium; assembly: GCA_025463965.1. Taxonomy (GTDB): domain Bacteria; phylum Actinomycetota; class Acidimicrobiia; order Acidimicrobiales; family Bog-793; genus JAODBN01. The sequence continues at coordinate 2,557 of JAODBN010000101.1, read as the reverse complement.
TCTTGCCGTGTCTTTCGGCAACGAGCGCAAGCGAGTCGGCGTCCGCGTAGGCCTGCGGCAGGCTAGCGCTGATGAGGGCGACGCCCCTGGCGTCGTCGGCCGACACGAGCACGCCGGCGTGATGGGCACCGACGGTTAAGAGCGCCCCGACGCTGCACCAGTCGATGAAGCTAGTCATGTCGTTTCCCGTCCCCACCCTCACGTCCCCGGAGTCGAGCAGTCGCTCAACCACCCAGCAGAGCGGTACCCCTACAGTTGTAGCGCCGCGGCATCGCGCGAAGCCGACACATTGACCCCGTCGTGCCGCGCTTCGCTGCTTGGGAAGTGAGCGAGTTCACCGTCGCTGAGCACGAGTGCCCAGCCTCCATCATCCGGCCGCACATCGATAGCTGCGCGTATCGACCGGTAGGGACGCGCGATTCCGTCCCAGAACGCGCGCCCCCGAACTACGGCCACTAACGTCCGCAAACGCCGGGCGGGGGGCGTGGGAGTCGAGCCCCAAACTCTGCCACCGCTTACGACCGCTGCTGATCACTCCACCGGGTTGTCTGGACACCTCCACTCCCATGCGCCAGTCTTTGAGGCGCAGGTGAGGCGCGAGGCGGTCATGTCGTTCGCCGGTGCTCCTCGGACGTGCTCGTTGAACTGGATTTACGGCTCCCGTCATCCTCCGCGAAAGGGGCGCATTAGGCAGTACACCTGATGCACAAGGTGCCGAGGGGGTCGACGCGGACAACCTGTGAGCCGCGGCAACGGCTCTCCGCGGACAACTATTTGACCGGTACTGGTCAAACATTCCGGCGCGATCGCGGGCAGCCCGGCCAAGTCGCTGAGCGGGCGGTTGCTCCCGGTGCTTCGGGTGTACTGCCGGGTGAGTCCCTTTCGCGGAGGACGACGGGAGCCGTTGCGGAGATCATGGAGCGCGTCGGGGGGCACTCGCGAAACTCAGGTTGGCTTGAGACCCTTGACTCGTTCTGACAGGTCTGGCGCAAGCCCCATATCTTGGGCAAGCCGCTCGAATTGCTCCACGATGTCCGAGTCGACGACAGCACGAACCTCGACGAGCATCTCGCCCAACATCTCGAGTGCGACCCCCGACTCGTTGGCGTCAATAATCACGTCAACGCGGCCCACCTGATCAGGTGGAAAGAATTCTGACGTCGCTATGAGCAAGCCGCGAACGCGTCCCCGGAGGTCTTCGTAATAGGCCGCGTCAAAGTGGCTGCTCATGGATTCCTCGGCAAGTTTGTTGGGTAACCGCTGACGATCTCATCGGTGCGGTTGTTGATGATGACTTGAATATCTACACCATCCCGCGTGCCCGTGACGATCGTCCTTCCTCCCTGCACGACTCGAGAAGATGCGGGATCGGTTGCCACATCAGAGATGTCGTTCATTATCTGGCCGGCTGACCAATCTTGAGGGAACGGTGTCTTCCCAGCAAGACCGGGCCATAGGTGCCCACCACCCGTCGAATCACCTTGCAGGATGTGAGTTGTGCGCTGCTCAGAGGCGAGGTTGACAAATTCATCGGTGCCGAGTCTCCCAATCGCTTCAACAGCACCGTAGGCAGCGGCGGCGGTGCTGGCCACCCCGACAACACCCTCGGCCCCGTACTTGGCAACGGTCCAGAATGAGCAGCCGTTCTCTCTTGCCTGATACTCCTTCACGTAGCCCTGGTACGCGTAGTAGCCGGGGTTCAGGGTCCGGTTCGCCCAGTTGAGTCCACCCGTGATCGTTCCCCAGACACTCAGCCCCAACGGGTCCACCCCGTTCACCGGGTCGTCCCCCGTATAGGCGTAGGCCTGCCCAGTCTGGTCGACCATCGGATCGACCGTGAGGAACTGCCCCGTCCCCGGGTCGTAGTACCTGTTGATCAGATAGACAAGCCCGGTCGGGTCGCTGTAGCCACCGGCGAAACCGAACGGCGTAGCGTTTGTGAGACCACCGGTTGTCTCCGGGTTACCCCATGCGTCGTAGGAAGTCGACGCAGAGAGTGACCCAGCGGAGCTGACGACGCCACGCACCGAGCCGAGTGCGTCGGCAACGAGATACTTCACCGTTCCACTCGACAGCGTGACTTGTTCGATCGGCGTTCCGCTGGGACCGTAGATGTAGGCGTTCTTCCCGTCCATCAGCAGCTGTGGAACGCTGCCCAGCGTGTTCCAGACGAAGGCCTGGGTCGCCGACGAGCCACCAGATGGTGTCGCTGTCGCCGAGGTCCGCAGTCCGTCGCCGTTGTAGGACGAGGCGGTCATGTTCGCCGAGGCGTCGGAGTAGCTCGTGAGCTCGTTGGCGCCGTTCCAGGTCGCGCTCGAGAGCGTCGTCGAGCCGGTGGTCGAGGCGGTCCGATTGCCGTTCGCCCCGTAGGTGAAGTTGGTCGTCGTGCCCGAGAGCAGCGAGGAGGTGAGCTCGCCGGCGTTGTCGTAGGTGCCCGTCGCCGCGTTCGGCAGCGTGGTCAAGTTGGCCGACGCGTCGTAGGCGTAGTTAAGAGCGCTCGAGGTGCCCGGGGCCATCTGGGTTACCCGGCTCTGGCTGTCGTAGGTGTAGCTCGCCG
>JAODBN010000092.1 GCA_025463965.1 Acidimicrobiaceae bacterium | reverse complement strand
CGGCGAGCTCGGGATAGGTGGCGATGTCCAGTTCTCCGACCAGATGAACCTGCGCTTCGGCACCGGAGATGACGACCGACCCAACGACCGCAGGCGGCGAATCCTGTGAGATTTCGAGAGTGCTATTCATCGACCTCGGCTCCTGGCATAGAACCGGACGCGGGACAGCCGCCTGGTTGGACGTCACGGGGAGTCCTCGAAAGCTATGCGGCTGTGAGCAGGGTGCGGGCCACGCGAACGCGGAGTCCTCACCTCCCAGGCGGCAGGCAACGCGGAGGGACACAACGCGGATGGACACTCGGGCGAACGCACGTTCGTAGCCTACCGCGGCCCACCGACATCCGCCGGCAACCGCCACTCGCGGCGGAACCGGCAACCGCCACTCGCGGCGGGACCGACAACGGCACCGAGCAAGTGACCGGTCAGGATGGCCGGGGCGCTCCGACAATGGGCGGAGCGCCGCTCAGATCAGGACAGGATCTCTCGCGCCGTCCGGCACGGCCAAGACTCGCTGCAAACCGCGCAGGCGTTTCCGTCCTCGCGATGCACCGGGATTCTGCGACGGACGCTGTCGCGCACGATGCGCTCGGCGTCGGCGATGATGTCGAAGCCTTCGATCACGGTTTCGAACGCTACCGGTCCGGCGAACGACGAGAGCGGATACCCGGCGAGTTTGGCCAAAGTGTCCGAGCACGGCGGCAGAACGCCCGCGCGGTCCACGCACGAAATGGGGCTCCGAAGCGGGCCGCCTGGCCCGAATCCCAGCCTTCCCGTCACCTCCAGCAACGGTCGATGGACGCGGTTCAGCTGCCTGTCGCGCTCTTGTGCTGTCGGTAGTAGTCCTCGAGCTCGCCCTGGTAGAACGCCTCGTGACGCCGCACTTCGTCGTAGTCGGGCGCCTTCTTGATCTCGTCCTTGGTCAACGAGACGCGGACCTCCCTGCTCTCGGGGTCGATCGACTCGATCGCCCCCGCCGGGATCATCCGCTTCTTTCCGAAGATCCAGAACCCGGTGTCGACGACGATCCAGGCCCTGCCGGCCTCTTCTGTGGCGTCCTCTACTTTTCCGATCTTCTCGTCATCACTCGTCACGACCTCATAGCTCGTGATGTCGGGCTCGTCGTCGCCGTCCATCACGAGCACGTCCACTCGGTACACCCACAGGTCCGCCATCTCAGCGCTCCTCTCGATGGTGTCCGCGATGCTCTACCCGCGAACCCGCTGCCAGGCACTACGCGCCCGCGTGGTCCGTCAGCTCACTGAGCGGCCGCTTCGGTCCCTGGGTTGACGCCGATGGCCACCGCGGTGATTTCCGAACCGCCGCCCCTACGCATTCTGGGGATGGCCCCTCGATAGCAGGTCCGTAGGGTTGCAGCCATGGCTGAGCAAGTCGATGAACTCTTCGTCAAAGAGGTCGAGATCGGTGTGGGAACGCTGGACCGGTCGACGGACGACGGCGTCGTCAGTGAACGCGTAGTAGTCGAACGGGTCGCCGGCGCCGACCGCGCCAGCGGCGAGGACCGCAACGTCGTCGTCATCTATGCACCAGAAGACGTGGAGCAGCTCGCCGACCATCTGCGGACCGCGGCGCAGGTGGCGATGGCCGAGACGCCGTAAGCCGGCGCCTTCGTGTCGGCCTCGGTCGGTGGTCAGCCGAACGGCACTGACCAGATCGACCCGTTCATCCGCCGGCCGTTCGCGCACAACTCCCGCGATTGGAGCGCAGCACCCCGCACTTGCAACGCTGTTCGTCACGTCGCCCGCAGGAGCCGTAGAAACGCGTAGGTTCGCTGAGCCGCACCTGCCCCTAGTTACGGCCGGGTCAACGTCGACAGTCGCACGGCCAGCGGACCCGGTTCACCTCTCGGCATGCTCGGATACCCGGGAAGCTAAGAGACTTCCAATAGGATCGTTTGGGATGCTCCGGAGATAGCACCTCGGCAGGCGAATTAGCGCCGTCGAGCGGGTGGAACTTCCCGATCAGCCGGATGAACGACCTGCTCGGCCACGGAGCTGAGCTTGATATTCAGGCGCTGCGATGCTCGCTTCAGCATTTCGAAAGCCTGCGCCTCGGAGACGCGCTCCCGGGCCCGGATCATCCCGACCGCTTGACCGATCAGCTCACGATTCCGAAGCGCAGCTTCAAGGTTCTCTACTTTGCGAGAGCTCGACATCGCCACCGCGGCATGGGTCGCGAAGACCGCTCCGACCGCTACGGCATGTTGGTCGAAGGCGTCGAAGCGGCTGGAATACAGATTGAGCGCGCCCATCGTGTCCTGTTCGGCGAACAGACGAAACGAGAGGATGCTCTCGATGTTCGACTCGGCTTTCGTTCGTCGCGTGAACTCCGGCCAGCGGTTTTCCTCGGAGAGCCGACCCGTTTGGAAGACCTCGTGCTCTTTGATGGCGTCGACGCATGGCCCCTCGCCGGTTTCGGACTGAATTTGGTCGACGATTGCCGGTATCTCATCGCTCGACGCCGGCGAGGTGACCTTGCGATGGGTAATCATCGAAATTCCAGCATGCTCGCAACCGTCGATGTGCTCGACAGCGAGAGCCACGATCCGCTGCAGGGTGGTCTGCGCATCGGGTTCTGCGAGGAGCAGGCGTGCGATCTCGCCGAAGGATTCCGCAAGATCGAGCTCAGCATCGTCAGCCACGAACGAGCCTACATCAGGCGCTTCTCGCTTCACGGGGCGTGCCTCCCGCCGGACGGTGGATCCCGAAGGAGGGACGCGCGAAACGGGGCTGTTTATCAACCCCGCTTCGCTGGCCGTGAAAAGACCTGCAGTGGCTCAACACGGTTACCGTTGCACTACCCCGATGAGGGATTTCGACGAACGGCAGAAATCAACCTAGACCGAGCCGTTATCCAACAGCCATTCGCGCAGAGATTGAGCGCTCGCAACGCAGAGATGTCGGCGGTGCAACACGACGTCTCCGTCTGCAAAAGCGCCCGTTGAAGCCACACAATCTCGACTTGGTTTACCTGACGCCTGGATCGGCCGACATCGCTCGGCGGCAGCGCCAGCAGACACGGCTGACGCGGCGGCATCCTCGGTTACCCGAGAGCCGAAGGGACCTCCGTCAGATCCCCGTTTTCTGTGCGCCACTCGCCGGTGCTCATCGGGACGGCACGCGCAGAATGTGCATTGCCACCGTGTGTAGCGCTTCGCGGAGCTCCTGGTCGCTCAGATCGGCCAGCTCGGACAAGCTCGCCGGAAGAAGCAATGAAGCGCGGAACGCGAGGCGCTCCGCTCCGGTCGGATTGTCACCAAAGAGCAGGGTAAGGGCGCGGCGGCGAAGCGCCACGGACTCAGCGTCCATCTTCGACGCCGGCTCTTTGCCGACCAGCACCGTGTAGGGACGGTTCTGCACGAGGAACTCCACGAAGGCGTTGACAAGGAACTCCGTCCGAGCCCGCCGTCCGCGTATCGCGACCGCTTCGTCCAAGAGCGCCTCGAGCCGCCGCACCCCGGGCTGCAACGCGGCGTGCAGGATCTCGCTCTTTGCTCGGAAGTGGTAGTAGACGGCGGCCTTAGTGAGGCCCATCTCGTCGGCGATCATCTGAAGCGAGGTGGCCTCGTAGCCGAGGTCGGTGAACAGGCGCTGAGCGGTCTCCAAGATCTGCTGCCTGGTCCGCTCTGCCTGCACGGCACGGCTGGACATCCCCTTCACAGGCGTCGCCATCTGACTCCTCGCTCGTCGGTCCCCCGGGCCCCCACACTCTACCGACTGTCGGCTAGTGAGTCACCGTCCCATCGGCAGGCGACTCACCTGCTGATCGGCAAGCGATTCACTTGACGCTCGGCTAGTGAAAAGCGTACTCTCACGGAGAGCCGTATGAACCGTGGGAGGCCCGCCATGTCGAACGTCCTGTACCGACTCGCCCACTTCGCCTTCAGGAGGCGACGGCGGGTCCTCGCCGTCTGGCTCATCGCGGCTATCGCCGCGATCGCCATCGCTCAGGCCAGTGGCGGCAAGACCAACGACACCTTCACCATCCCGGGCACCGAGGCCCAGCACGCCGCACAAGTCCTCTCCGCCCAGCTGCCTGCCTTCGCCGGCGGCCAGAGCACGATCGTCTTTGCCACGGTGAACGGCCACGGGAAGGTCACGGACCCGCCCGCCGCGGCCGCCGTCGAGACGGCCATGAGAAAGGTCACGTCCATTCCCCAGGTCTCGGGCGTCACCGATCCGGTCCAGAGCCGGCAGGTGTCACCGAGCGGCAAGGTCGCGCTCGCACAGGTGCGCTGGTCGGCAACAGCGGCCAACGTGAAGGACGCCAACCTCACCGCCCTCAAGAACGCGATGAAGCCGGTACAGGCCCTCGGCGTGCAGGTCGCCTACAACGGCAGCGTCTATCCCGGTTGGCGCACGCCGGTCTCCGAGGTCCCTGAGCTCATCGGCCTCGGGATCGCGTTCCTCATCCTCATGATCACCTTCGGCGCCTTCGCCGCCGCCGGCATGCCGATTCTGAGCGCGCTCATCGGGGTGATCACCACCTTGATGGGCATCACCGCCCTTGCGTCGGTGCTGTCGATCGCCTCGGCGTCCACCACCGTCGCGCTCATGCTCGGGCTCTCGTGCGGCATCGACTACGGCTTGTTCATCCTGTCGAGGCACCGGACCAATCTGCTCAACGGCATGACACCCGAAGAGTCGGTGCCACGGGCCGTGGGAACGGCGGGCAGCGCGGTGGTCTTCGCTGCGCTGACCGTCATCATCGCCCTGTGCGGCCTGAGCGTCGTGGGCATCCCCTTCCTGACGGTCATGGGGCTGGCCGCCGCGGCATCGGTCACGGTCTCGCTCCTGATCGCCCTCACGCTGGTGCCGGCGATGCTCGGCTTCGCCGGGACCAAGGTCGCGAATTTTGCCCGGCTCCCGCTGCTGGGCGCTCGCGCCGAGGTGACCGCCCGTCGTACCGCGGCGGACCCGGAGAGCTCGAACGGCGCGCGCTGGGCCGGCTTCGTTGTTCGCCACCGCGTCCGCATGCTCATCGGCGGCGTCGCCGTCCTCGCCGTGCTCGCGATTCCGGCCCTGTCGATTCAGCTCGGGCTGCCGAGCGGTGCCTCGCAGTCCCCCGCCAACACCCAGCGCCAGGCGTATGACCTCACGACCGAAGGCTTCGGCGCCGGCTACAACGGCGCCCTGCTGATCGTCGCCCAGAACGTCCACAACGCATCGGACACCGCCCAAATCGCGGGTGCGCTCGCCAAGATTCCGGACGTCGTGCAGGTGGCACCGCTCGCCGCGCAGAACGGCATCTCACTGATCCGGCTCACGCCGAAGTCCGGACCGAGCGACCCGGCCACCGCCGCGCTGGTACACACGATCCGCAACGATCGCGTCGCGATCGAAGGCCAGACGGGGGCTCACATTTTGGTCGGGGGTACGACGGCGTCGAACATCGACGTCTCGGCCAAGCTCTCGAGCGCCCTGCCGATCTTCCTCATCGTCGTGGTCGGCCTGGCCTTCTTGCTGCTGACGTTCGCGTTCCGAACGATCCTCGTGCCGCTCAAGTCGATCCTCGGCTTCCTGCTCTCCATGGCGGCGGCACTCGGCGCACAGGTCGCCATGTTCCAGTGGGGCTGGGGCAAGCACCTCTTCGGCATCACTCCCGCTCAGACGATCAGCTTCCTTCCCATCATCATGCTGGCGATCATCTTCGGGCTGTCGAGTGACTACGAGGTGTTCGTCGTCTCGCGAATCAAGGAGGAGTACACGAAGAGCGGCGATGCCCGCCAAGCCGTACAACGGGGCACCGCATCATCGGCCCGTGTGGTGAGCGCGGCGGCCATGATCATGTTCTCCATCTTCGTGGCCTTCATGTTCGGAAACGACCCGACGATCAAGGCGATCGGTTTCAGCTTCGCGGTCGGCGTGTTCCTCGACGCCTTCGTCGTGCGACTCACCCTGGTTCCGGCAGTCATGGCAATCGTCGGATCGAAGATCTGGTACCACCCCAGGTGGTTCGCGAAGTACGTTCCCGACCCCGACATCGAGGGCCAGCGCCTCGAGCCGGAGATCGCCGGAGCGCCACCGACAACCGGCGCACTCCCCGACGAGGAAACCGGGACCTCGCGCCAGCCAGCCATTCTCCCGCTCGGATGAACTGACACGGGGCCAATGCGGACTCCGCCTCTCGCAGCGATCCAAGAGAGAGACACGCCTCGGCATGACGACCTATCGTCACGCCAGGCGTGCTCTCGCGTCCGAACCGAGTTCCTGCTGACTGCGAGGCACTGAGCGCGAGCGACTCCGAGGAAGAGGCCACATGTCGAGCGACTCGTCGCAGATCGTCCGCACACACCGCCTCGAGGCCTTCAGCGACGGCGTGATGGCCGTGATCATCACGATCATGGCCTTCGGGCTCAAAGCCCCGCACGGGACCAACCTCGCGGCACTGCGAGCCCAGATCCCTCATCTGCTCGTCTACGTGCTGAGCTTCGTCAACATCGGAATCTACTGGAACAACCATCACCATCTGCTCCGCCGGACCGAGAGGATCAGCGCAAGCGTCATGTGGGCGAACCTCGATCTGTTGTTCTGGCTGTCACTGCTTCCCGTGATGACCGAGTGGGTCGGGACCTCCTACCGGCACACCGAGCCTGCAGCCGCGTACGCGACTGTCGCGCTCTTGGCAGCGATCGCCTATTCGCTCGCGCGCAGCATCATCGCCGCCAACCCCCAATCGCCAGTCTCGACGCTGATCGGCTCCGACGTGAAGGGCCTGGCGTCAATCGTCGTCTACGTCCTCGCGATCGGGCTCGCGTTCGTCACGCCGTGGGCGTCATATGCACTGGACGTGCTTGTGGCGGTGATCTGGATAGTCCCCGATCGCCGCCTCGCTCGATGAGCCCAAGTCGGAGCGCTGATCTACGGCACCGCTCAGGTGGCGACGGTTACCTCCGGCTCATGGCCATTTACCGACACGATCCCTGCAACGGCGAAGGGGACGTTCGGGTCGGCGATCTCGCTGCGGTTGCGACCGGAGCGCTTGGCCAGGTAGAGCGCCGCATCGGCCAACCGCTCGAGTCGTTCGAGGGTGCTGGCATGTTCGGGGTACGAGGCAACGCCGAGACTCGCGGTGATCGTCACGTCGACGCCCGGAAGGGTGATGTCGGCGATCGCCGTGCGAACCCGCTGGGCTATCTCGTAGCCGCTAGCGACATCGGTGTCCGGCAGGATCAAGCAGAACTCCTCGCCACCGTTTCTGCCCGCGAAGTCCCCAGCGCGCAACGCCACCTTCAAGGCGGCGCCGACGTGGGCCAGCACCTGGTCCCCCACGGCATGCCCGCGCTGATCGTTGATCTGCTTGAAGTGATCGAGGTCGAGGAGCACCAAGGTGAGGGGCGATCCGATCCTCGACGCCTGGGCGAACATCCGCTTGAGGGTGTCCGTCGCCGCGCGCTTGTTCGGCAAGCCGGTGAGGCCGTCGGTCGCAGCACGAATCTCAGCGACCGCGAGGTTGCGCAGGTTGGCCAGAACGGGCGCCGCTTGGCTCACCGACTCCCGCACCCGGTGATCCTCGGCGTCGGCGTAAGGAGACGCACGATTGAGGAGGACGGACCCGATCACCTCACCACCGACAGTCAGCGGCGCGCAGAACGAGTGGCCGGGACAAACCGCACAGACGGCACAAGCCAGAAGCCCCGCGCGTCCGGCGTCCTCGTTGTGACTACGGCCGGAGCGCACCGCCAGACACGAGCGGGGTTCGGCACCGCGCAAGCTTTCCACCAGCGGTGAGTCGCTCGGAAGCGGGGTCACGGCTTCGAGGCGGTCAGCGCTGTTGTTGCGGTTCAGGACGACGGCGGAGGAACCCGGGAGCATCCGCTCGAGATGGCGTTGAAGGAGCTGATGAGCCTCCTCTTCGTCTCCGGCGATCTGCAAGGTGTCGGCGAACTCGATCTGGTCCTGCTCCGGCTCGACCGCTCTGCGCACCCGTCGGACTCCCGCCACGCCCAGCACGGCTGCCGCGACGAGCCCGAGCCCAGCAGCGGCAGCGATGAGCCAGATCGTCAAGGCACCCGTCCCCGACGCCTGTGCTTCGCTCACATCCGCGTGCTGCTGTTCCGCCGTGATCAGCTGATCGACGTGGTTAGCGAGGGGCTGGTATGAGGCGGCCAGACGGTTGGCGATGGCAACACGAGACCCCGTGAGCGCAAGCGATGGGCTCAGCAGATCGCGAACCGAGGTCCATTGGCGTAGGAGCAAGCTGATGTCCTTGCGCTCAGCTGCGGGATCGCGAGCGTGGAGGCGTTGCAAAGCGGACATCTGGGAGTCGACCTGCGGGATCAGCCGAGCGTAGAGATCGGCTTCCATGCGCGACCGCTGCCCGGAATTGCTACTGAGGAGCGCCTCCTCGCCCGTGGCATAGGCGCTGCCCACGCTGCGGCCGAGCTGGCCCGTGCTCGTCGAGGTCAGTAGCTCGTCACTCGTGACTGAATTACCGGCGTTGGTCGCCGAGCGAACGCCGATGATGCCGGCGACGCCGACCAGGGCGATGATCAAGGCGAAGGCCACGCAGACAACTGCCAGCGCAGTCGTCGCGCGCTGTGACAGATTTCGCATGAGCGCCCTGCCGATCGGCTAGAGCCAGGCCTTTTGGCCATCTCTGCCCGGCCGTTTGCGAACCGGTTGGCCCGACTGATTCGACCGGAGGAACTGGCAGGCGCAAATTTACCACTGTCAGGAGTAATTGCGGTCGATCATGGTCGAGCGCCAGCGCATTGCACCATTTTGCGCTGGCTCCAGGCAAGCAGCCGCTTTCGGGTCATGACCTACATCGTGATGGGAGCGAATGCCAGCAGCTGGACTCGCCCGAACGCGCGGCCCTTGACAGCTTTGTGGCCGCGGCCGGTGGCGACGGTTCATTCCGGCCCGTGGCCAGACGGTCACTGCGACGGCGAATGTGACACCTTCGGATCGACGACCTCGATGCGCTGCGGGCGGAACGCTTCGGAGGTAGAGCACTGAACAAGCCGACCGCATCTGCTCGGCTTGTTCGCAGGCAAGCCAAGGAATGGCACGGCTCTCTCCGCTTCGCGCGGCCGCGCCGCGCCCCGATTGCTCGGAGGCGAACACAACCGCCGTGGATTGGCCGGCCCGGAGCGTCCAGTCGGGACCGACAAGTGCGGAGCGAGCGCTCGAGCCGCGCGGGAGTACCCTCCGCGACGTGAACCTGGTCGGGCGTCACCGCGAGCGGGCTGCCCTTGCCGAGGTGGTCGCGGCCGCCGGCAGGGGTGTCGGGGGCGCGCTCGTCCTGAGAGGACAGCTTGGAGTCGGCATGACCGCCTTGTTGCGCTGGGCAACGGAGCGTGACCCTGACAGGCGCGTGATGTGGGCGAGCGGAGTGGAGTCCGAACGCGAGCTGCCGTACGCCGGCCTTCACCGCCTTTGCGCCCCGGCGCTCTCACGGCTCGACGAGCTGCCGGCCGCCCAGCGCTCAGCGCTCGGTGCTGCCCTCGGCCTCGCCGATGCGGGAGCGCCGGAGCCGCTGGCGATCGGGCTCGGCCTGCTCTCCCTGCTGAGGATCCAGGCCCACGAACGGGTCCTGATCTGCGTGATCGACGATGCGGACCTCCTCGACCCAGCCTCGGCCACCGCCCTCGCCTTCGTGGCGCGCCGGATCGCCGAGCTGCCCGTGGCCATGCTGGTGGCCGTCCACGAACCAGGTGCGGCGCCCGACCCCTTCACTGGCATCGCCGAGTTGGCGGTCGAGACGCTCGAACAGGATGTGGCAAGGGAACTGCTCGTCTCGGCGGCGCCCGAACCGCTCGCCCACACCGTGCGCGACCGGGTCCTCGCCGACGCCCGGGGGTTCCCAGTCGCCCTCCTCGAGCTCCCCGCGCAGCTCACCGCCGCCCAGCGCGCCGGACTCGACGCGCTCCCTGCGATGCTGGCCACCGGGGGCCGGTTGCGTCGGCGCATGCTTGGCCCACTGGAAGGCCTTTCGGCACCGACCCGCCTGCTCCTCCTCCTGGCGGCGGCTGAACCGGGCGTGCGTTCCGGGCTGTTGTGGGCGGCCGCGCAGCGCCTCGGGCTGTCGATCGACGCCGCGGCGGCGGCCGAGGAGCGGGGCCTCTTGCACGTCGGGGATCACGTCCACTTCGCCCATCCCCTCTTAGGGCTCGCGGTCTACGACGCCGCCTCCGCGGCCAATCGCCGACTCGTCCATCAGGCCTTCGTCGAAGCCATCGACCCTGACCTCGACCACGCTCGCCTGGCTTGGCATCGGGCCGCCGCGCTCCTCACGCCCGACGAGACCGTGGCCGCCGAGCTCGAGTCCTTGGCGGGCGAGGCCAAGGGGCGGGGGGACTACCCAGGCGCCGCCGCGCTCCTCGAGCAGGCCGCGGGCATCACCCCCGAGCTGAGCCTCGCCTACGGCCGGACTCTGGGGGCGGTACAGGCCCTCGTCGCCGCGGGCAACCCGAGTCAGGCGCTGAACCTGCTCGACCGCGCCCATCCCCGGCCCGCCGACAAGGTGCAGCGGGAGCAGGCGGAGCTGTTGCGCGGCTCGATCGCCCTCACCCTCGGGCAGGGGACGGACCGGGCGACCATGCTGGTGCGCACCGCCGACGGCCTCGAGCTCCTCGACCCGCGCTTGAGCCGGGACACCTACCTCGAGGCGCTGGAGGCGGCCATCTTCGCCGGTCACTTCGGTCGGGAGACGAGCCCGGTGAGTGTGGCCAAGATCGTGCGCTCCGTCGTGGTCCCCGTCGGGCCGGCGGCCGACGACCTCCTCCTCGAGGGGGTGGCTTCGCTCGTGACCGCCGGCAACAAGGCGGCCGTGCAGACAGTGCGTCAGGCCATCGAGATGCTTTGCCGAGGCGACGAGCCCCGCTGGCTCGACCTCGCCGCCCTGGCCGCCCTCGAGACCTGGGACGACGACGCCCTTCACGCCCTGGCGAACCGGCAGGGCGAGCTCGGTCGCCGCGCCGAGCACCCCTCGCCGGTGTCGCTGCCCCTCGGCCAGCTCCTCGACTTGGACAATCTCGTGGCTGGTCGGTTCCAGCCCGTGGCCACCCCGCCGGCGCACCTGCATGTCGCCGACGACGCCCCGATCGGCTCTCGTCCCGAGCGCCCGATCTGGCCGGCCGAGGTGCTGGCGTCGGCGTACCGAGGGGAGGCCCTCGAGACGCGCTCGCTGACCGAGACCTACCTCCGCCAGGCCCTCGTCCACCAGCTCGGCTTCCACGTGGCCGTGGCCCGCCTGGGCATCGCCGTGCTCGCCGTAGGGCTCGGTGAGTACGACGAGGCGCTCGCCACGGCCCGGGCCGCCTGCGAGGAGCCGACCATCTTCGTGGCCACCGCGGCCCTCCCCGAACTCGTTGAGGCGGCCGTCCATGTGGGCGACCGCGCACGAGCCTTCTCGGCGGTCAGCCGGCTGGCCGAGCGGGCCCGGGCCAGCGGCACGGACTGGGCGCTCGGGGTCCTGGCCCGCTGCCTCGCCCTCGTCGGTGAGGGTGAGCAGGCGGAACGGGAGTACCGCCGTGCCATTGACCACCTTCGGCGCAGCCGGGTGATCCCGCAGCTGGCCCGGGCGCACCTCGTCTTCGGCGAGTGGCTGCGCCGCGAACGACGCCCCCGAGAGGCCCGGGAGCACCTACGCACGGCGCGGGACATGTTCGTCTTCATGGGGGCGCACGCCTTCGCGGACCGCGCCCGGGCCGAGCTCAGTGCGGCCGGCGAGCACCCCACGGTGCTGCCGGCCGGTGGCCAGACCGCCCTCCTCACTCCGCAGGAGGCCCAGATCGCACGCCTCGTGGGGGACGGAGCCTCGAACGCGGACATCGCCCACAAGCTCTTCCTGAGCCCCCGCACGGTTGAGTACCACCTCCACAAGGTGTTCCGAAA
>JAODBN010000087.1 GCA_025463965.1 Acidimicrobiaceae bacterium | reverse complement strand
GAAGGCGCCGGGGGCGATCGAGACGTCGTTCGCCGCGCCGGTGGAGCTCGACGTGACCTCCAGCGCATACGCGTTGGGCCCCACCTGAAGCGCCTCGGCGGTCATGGCGAGTCCCGCATTGTTGATCGCGCTTACCACCGAGTTCAGCGAGCCATCGCCGACGGACACCTCCTGGGCGGTGATGCTGCCGGTGCTCAGGCCCGACCCGGCGCTCACGACCGCGGTCACCGAGCCGCCCGTTCCCGAGGCGAGCGTCAACGTCGTCGGCGCGGTGCCAGACAGGTCGCTCACCGTCGTCGCGGTGCCGTCCACCGAGACCACTGCGTCGGTACCACTGGCGCCGGCGCCGGCACTGAGCCCGAGGCTGGCGTTCGCCGAGCCGCTGCCGACGTTGAGGCTGGCTGCGCTGCCTTGTTCGGTCGTGGAGAGCCGCAAGTTGCCCGTGGTGTTCACCGACGCCGAGAGGGTGCCGCCGCTCGCCGCGCCCACGGCAGCGGCAAGCTGGCTCGAGGAGTACGTGCCCGCTGCGATCGTGTAGGTGTGGGCCTGGCCGTCGAGCGACACCGAGAGCTGGTCGTTCGAGCCCGCGGTGATCGTGGTGAGGCCACTGCCGGCGGTAAGGCTCGTGGTCCCGGTCACGGTGGCGGCCGATGAGGCCTGGGACACCGTGATGGTGTGCGCGCCCGGCGCGAGCCCGGCACCTGACACGGAGCTGACCCCGAGGGCGGAGCCGCCCGCGGCGATGAGGATCGACCCGCCGCTCGCCACGACGTCGGTGGCGGCGGCGACCGTTCCGCTCGAGACCAGGGTGTCGGCGGTGGCCAGCTGGTTGACGCTGAAGGTGGTGGATCCGGGAGCAGCCCCGAAACCGGTCGTGGCCGTCGCGACGGCTGAGTTCGAGGAGCTGGCGGAGACGTCGGCGGCGAACGCGTTGGGCGACGAGAGGACGTCGGCCGCCGTCTGCAGCGAGGTCAGTTGGCTCTGGATCGCCTGGTAGTACGCGATCTGCGAACCCACCGTCGTCTGCTGGTTTTGCAGGTCCTGTAGCGGTGCCTCGTCGAGCGACAGATAGGCCTGGATGATCGAGCTCGTCGGCAGGCCGGACTCGATTCCGGCAAAGGAGATCGGCGCGCTCGAGGAGCTCGCGGAGACGCTCATCGGATCGTGCTCGAGAGCTCGTCAGTCATCAACATATCTGCACGCTTCCTAAAAATGGGGCGTCGCCGCCGGCGCCCCTCGGCGCCGGCGGCGACAGATGGTCCTCGGCTAGCGGGGACCGCCGTGCACTAGATGAGCTTCAGCGCCAGCTGCGGGAGCTGCTGGGCCTGAGCGAGCACGGTCACGCCGGACTGCTCAAGGATCGACAGCGACGTGTACCTCGAGGTTGCCGCGGCCACGTTCACGTCCACGAGGTTGGCGTGCGCAGCGGTCAGGTTCTGCTGGGCGACCGTGATGTTGTTCGCCAGCGCCTGAACCTGGTTCTGCGCCGCACCGACCGTCGCTGCCTTGCCTGCCAGCGAGTTGATCGCGGCCTGGACGGCCGAGATCGCCGCCTGAGCCGAGCCGAGACTCGACACGCTGACGGAAGCGGCTGCCACCGCCAACGATGCCGAAAGCGTGGTCGGCAGGGCGACAGCCACCTGGTTGCTCGCGCTGTTCTCCGGGCCCACCTGGAAGGTGAGCGAGGTGACCGAGCCGTTGAGCAGGTTGACGCCGGCGTAGGTGGTGGAGTTGGCAATCTGGTCGAGCTGTGACTGCAGCGCCGAGAACTCCTGCTGGTCTGCCGCCGAGGCGGTGGCGTTCCCCTGCACCTGGGAGTTAGCCGCCTGGGTGGCGACGGTGTTCATCTGCTGCAAGATCCCGGCCTGCTGGTTGAGGGCACCCTGGGTGGTCTGCAGCACCGACACCGCGTTCTGCGCGTTCGAGACCGAGGCCTGGTAGCCGTTGATCTCGTACTGGAGCTCCTGGGCGATGGAGTAGCCCGCGGGGTCGTCCGCCGCCGTCTGGATCTGAAGGCCGGAGGACAGCTGCGACACGCTGGTGGCGAGCGCGGAGTCCGTGGCGTTCAGGTTGTTCTGCGCCCCGAGGGCCGCAAGGTTGTCGTTGATGGTCAGCATTTGATAGTCCTCCCTGACTCAGACGGGCCCGATCGTGCTTGGCCCGTGCGGGGCCTTCCGTGGCCCGGCGCTACCAACGGCCGGTTACCCGTCGCGCTTTAGCGGGCCGACAGATGAGGAAAAAGAACGCTCTCCCTGTCAAGTTCCGCCAGATCCTGCCGTTAATGGGGCGTGTCCCTCTTGTCGCTCTGCATGATCGTGAAAGACGAGGAGGACGAGATTGCCCTGGCCCTTGCCTCGGCTGCGGAGCTCGTCGACGAGGTGGTCGTCTATGACACCGGTTCGTGCGATCAGACGGTTCCGCTCGCTCGAGAGGCCGGGGCCACGGTCATCGAGGGCTACTGGGACGACGACTTCTCGCGCGCCCGCAACGCAGCGCTCGCCGCGTGCACCGGCGAGTGGATCCTGTGGCTCGACGCGGACGAAAGTGTCCACGGCGATTTCGCAGGCCTACGAGAGCTCCTCTCGCACACCGCAGGCGAGCTCGACGCCTACGCGGTCTCGATCGAGTCGATAGAGGGCAGCGGGCTCGGCGGTCGCTCGGCCTTCTACGCGCACCGGCTGTTCCGGCGTTCCACGTGCCAATGGTTTCGGCCGTTCCACGAGCAGATTGGGCTGCGTCAGACGGGCAAGGATCCCGCATCGCTGTGGGCCTCGCCGATCCGCATCCTGCACCGCGGCTACACCAACGCCGCCGCCACTGGGCGCTCGAAGGTCGAGCGCAACCTGCGCCTTGCCCGGCGCGCCGCTGAAGAGGCGTCCGGGAGTTCCGCGAGCGACGAGGAGCGGGCGTATGCGCTGTTCAACCTGGGGCGCACCATTGCGATGACCGAGGACCCCGTGGGCGGTGAAGCGCACCTTCGCACGGCGCTGGATCTCACCTCCAATGCGACGCTGCGCCGCTACACCCTCCACACCCTCGTGCTTTTGGACTGCTCACTGCACGACTACGACAAGGCCCTTGGCGACGTGGCCGAGCTGCGCCAGGCATGTCGGCGACATTGCACCGTGGACGCGCTCGAGGCGCGTGTTCTGCTCGAGTCCGGCGACCCGGCGGGCTGTCTTCGCGTGCTCGAGCGGATCGGGTTCGTCGACATCGACGACGACGGCATGGAGCAAGGGCGCCACACGGTGGCGGCACTGCGGGCACGAGCGCTCCTCGCCACGGGTCGGCCAAGCGAGGCGGCGGACGCCCTCCTCGAGGCGATCTCCTCCCACGGAGTTCTCGACGAACCGCTGTCGGTGGTCACCGACTGCCTGCTGGCCGCAGGACGCTCCCCCGCCGAGGTGGCCCTTGCCATTCGCGAGGAGAGCCTTGCCTTGTTCGCCGCCGCCGCGAGCCGTCTCCCCGCCGATGCTGCGGACACCCTTCTCGTCGCCCTCACCGAGCGCTTTCCCGGCCGCAGCGAGCCACTCGCAGCAGCGGCGTCGGCCGCTCCCGGCTTTCCGGTCGAGCGCGCACTTCACTGGTCGGCGGCGCTGCGGCGCAAGGGCCTCGCCGCGCGCTGCCCGCTCGTGGCGATCGGCACCAACGGCGAGCGGCCTGTGCTGGACCGTCTCCAGGCCTTGGCGGCCGCCTACGGCTCCTTCGCCGAAGAGCGCTCGGTCGGCATCGCTCGCAGCGTGCTCGGTGACCTCGGCGCTGGCGAACGGGCCGCCGCGCTCGGAGCAATAGCGGGTCTCTCGCCTCGGCTCGCCGAGCTCGCCGCCAAGGGCCACAGCGTGGCGCTCCACCTGCATCGGGGCGCGGAGCCGCTCCCCGGCTGGGAGGCGGTGCGCGTCGGCGACCGCTCGGACGGCTCGCTGGACCCACTCGCGCTCCCCCATCCGGACGGCACCGTGCACGAGCTCGTCGCCGACGGCGTGCTCGCTGGACTGACGCCGGACGAGGTCGCCCCCGCGCTTTTCGAGTGGGCGAGGGTCCTCGCCCCGGCCGGGCGCCTGGAGGTCCGAGTTCCCAATCTCGAGGTGGCGGCGCGTGCATTGCTGGCGGGCGAGGATCTCGATGTGGCGCTTCGCGCCGTCTACGGACGTCGTCGCTTCGGCCGCGGCGGAAGCGAGGAGGCCAACGCCTGCGGGTTCCTCCCCTCCACGCTGCGCGGCGCGCTCGAGCAGGCCGGTTTCGAGGTCGAGGCCCTCGAAGAAGGAATCGACCTCGTGGCGCGCGCTCGGCCCGTGGCGGTCGCGATCTCCCGGGCAGGCGACGAGGTACCGCAGGTCAGCGTGGTCGTACTTGCCGGTGGGGATCCAGCCGCCCTTCGCGCCAGCCTCGCCGCTCTTGCGAGCGCCCCCGCCGGTGCCAGCTTCGAGGCGGTGGTGCTGGCCGGTACGCCTCCAGATGCGACGGCGCTGCTGCTCGCTTCGCTCGCGGGCAACGTCACCACCTGGACGAGCCCCCAGCCCCTCGATCGCAGCCGTGGCCTCGCGCTGGCCAGCCGGCTCTGCCGAGCCCCAGTGATGGTGTTGCTCGAGGAGGGAGCAGAGGTCGGCGAGGGCTGGGCCGGGCCGCTCCTCGCAGCGCTCGAGGATCCCGTCGTGCTCGGTGCGACCGCCAAGGTGGTCGGGCCCGACGGTTTCGTGCTCCACGCCGGCTACAGCTGCACGAGCGAGGCGGGAGGCTCGGGCGAGCCGCGCCTCGTGGCCCGCGCTCGGCACGCCCGCCTAGAGCCCTCCAGCCCGGCAGTGGTCACGGGCGGACCCGTGACCGCGCTCGGCCCGGGATGTGTGGCCCTGCGCCGCGACGCCTTGGTCGCCGCGAGCCACGGCCTAGGTGGACTCGGGCCGCTCGAGCACCTCCTCGACTGCTCTCTGGCGCTGCGCGAGCTGATGGTGGCAAAGGGGGGCGTGGCCGATCGCGCGCTGACGTACGTTCCGGGCACCGTCGTTCGAGCCCCGGCCGTGGTGGTTCAATCTGACCAGGAGGAGCGCGAGCGCCTCGCCTACCGCTGGGCTGCACGTGCCGCTCTGCCCGAGCCACCCGCCCCCAAGATCAGCCTCGCCAGTTTGCTTCCCTCGACCACCCTCGTCGACCGCTTGGAGGACGGCCTTGGGGGCGTCCCGGTCCCCAATCAGGTCCGACACGGCGGGGTGACCCTCGTGGCCGACCTCGGCGGCAGACGCGCCCCCGCCGGGCTCGCCGCCGCCTACGGGGCGGCCATCGCCGGAGCTGGTCTCGGGGTTGTCCCGCTTTCCTTCGCCGCGGGTCGGCTCACCGCACCTCGACCCGGCGAGGACGCGGGCGGCCTGGCACCGTCAGACGCCGAGCCGTACGGCTATTCCACGACGCTGCTCTGCGTCGAGGGCGCAGAACTCGCCGGCTACGTGGCGTCGGCCGGCCTCGACTCGCTTCGCGAGCGTCGGACCATCGCCGCGTGGCAGTGGCCGCTGTCGGTTCCGGCCCGTGACGCGATCGCCCAGATGGGCATGTTGGCCGAGCTCTGGGTGCCGAGCGCGTTCTCACGCGCCGCCCATGCGCAGGTGGGAGACCGGCCCGTCGCCGTGCTTCCCCCGGCGGTGCTGCCGGCCGTGGCCTCCCCGGGGGCGTCTCGCGAGCGCTACGGATTGCCCGGCGGGTTCCTGTTCGTCAGCTTCGCCGAGCTCGGCAGCTGCCAGGCAGGAGAGATCGCCTGCGCCAACCCGATCGGGCTGCTCGAGGCCTATCTGCGCGCTTTTGGCGAACCGTCAAGCGAGACAGGGTTGTGCCTGCGGCTCCTCGGGCGAGAGGACGCCGAGCTCACAGCCGACATCGAGGCGCTCGTCGGCGACCGGCCCGACGTTGTCGTGAAAGGTGGCCCCCTCGGCGTGCAGGAGGAGGACGACCTGCTTGCTCTCGCTGACGCCTACGCAACGGTGCAACGCGCCTCGGCCTTCTGCCTGCCGCTCGCCCGGGCCGTCGCGAGCGCCAAGGTCGTCGTCGCCCCGCGCTACGGCGGTCCAGCCGAGTACCTGGACCCCGATCCCGCCCGTGACGTCCCGTGGAGCCCCGGTGTGACCACCGACGGGCACCTGCCGTTCTCCGCGGGGAGCCCGTGGGCCGAGCCGGATCTCTCTGGCGCGGCCGCAGCATTGTCGGCGGCCCGACACGCCACGCCGGCCCGAGAGGTTCTGGCACAGCGGGCGGATCGGCTCCTCGCCGCTCATGGCGCCCAGGCCGCCTCACAGCGCGTCCGGGCCCGCCTTGCTTCGAGCGCGCCGACCACGGTGAGCGCGAGGGTCCGTCACCACCAAGCGTGATCAGTGGCGCACATCATTTCTGCACCACCAGGGGCCCCGCAAGCGACGGAATTCGTTGCACTCGACCCATTTGGCAACGACCTGCATCGTCACGCTGTGGCGATTCGACACGGGCAGTCATTGCCAGCGCTAGGCGAGCGATTAGCACGGAGCCCAATGCCCAACGGGGCCAGAAGCTGGCAGATCACCCTTGGCAACGGTGCCAGATTTTGTGTACGGTTTGGCCATAGCGCGACCGGGGAATATTGCAAGCCTTTTGTTTCCGGGCCGTGAACGGGAAGTGGCGGAGCGTGCTCAGATGGTCTGTGGCGGTCGGAGAGGTGAACGGAACATGACCAGGAGTCCGCTGCACAGCGCGGTCGAGCGAGTCCAGCCCGAGGTCACCCGCCCCGCCACGAGCAGTGGCGACAACGAAGCGCTGTGGGAGAAGTTCTGGGCCGAGCGCAGCCAAGGCGCCCGCAACGATCTGATCCTCGCCTATGAGCCGCTCGTCAACACGGTCGTCTCCCGCCTCCCCGCGAACGTACGTGCCTACTGGGAGGTCGACGATCTACGCAGCTTCGGCCTGCTCGGCCTGGTTGAGGCCGTCGACCGCTGGGAGCCGGCGACCCCTGCCACGCGCTTTGCGACCTACGCCATGAAGCGCGTCCGCGGCGCAATCTTCGACGAGCTGCGCCGACTGGACTGGCTGCCGCGCACCGTGCGGCGGCGGGTCATCACCTACCGGGCGACCGTGGACGCCCTTTCGAGCGAGCTCGGGCGCGTTCCCGGCACCGCAGAGGTGCTTTCTTCGATGGGCGTCGACGGCCAGAGCGGGACGGACCTGCTCGCGGAGGTCCAGTCCGCACAGCTGCTCCATCTCCAGCACGGCGTCGGCGGAGAGCACGTCGACGAGGAGGTCAGCCTGATCGACCTCATCGCCTCGGACAACGAGGCGGAGCCGGAGATCCAGCTCCTCGCCTCCGAGCGGCTGGCAGAGATCCGCGACGCGGTCACCCGCCTGCCGGACCGTCAGCGCACGGTGGTCACGCTCCACTTCCTCGCCGGGCTCACCCAGGAGCAGATCGGGGCGATGCTCGGGGTGAGCAACTCCCGGGTCTGCCAGATCGAAGCCACCGCGATCCACGCGCTGCGCCGCATCCTGACGGGCGACGGCGAGCCCCGACCAGCCAAAGCGGGCTAGAGCAGCTAGCGAGCTTCACCGAGCCGCAGCGCGCGTCAGTTCTCGATCACCCGCAAGACCCGCAACAAGTTCCCTCCTTGCAAACGGTTCGCTCATCGGCCACGCACGGCAGGGCAATCCCTTCGCCTCGACCCATTGTCGGTGAAATGATGCTCCTGCACGGGAGCGGTAAGGTCGGCCGCCGTCCTCTCTCCGGCCTCGCCGCCCACCATCTGGGAGCCCCGCTGCGATGAACCGCTTCTTCGCTGGACTCAGCCGTAACGTCGTGCGCTACCGCTGGGTGGTGATCCTGTTCTGGATCGCTCTCGCCGTCGTGTCCAGCAAGGCTCTCCCCTCGCTCTCGAGCGAGGTCAACAACGACAACAGCCAGTTCCTCTCGGCATCCGAGCCCAGCTCACGCGCCGCCGCGCTGCTCGATCCGATCCTCGGCAACTCCACGACCGAGAGCCAGCTCAACATCGTGGTCGGCCGGACCAACCGTCCCCTCGACGCATCCGACAACGCCGCCCTCCAGCGTGAGGCCGCGGCCGCCCGCAAGGTGTCCCGGGTCGTCTCTGTGCGCGAGCTCGCGACCTCCCCGAGCGGCAAGGCGGCCCAGTTGCTCGTCACGGCCCGGATCAACCAGGCCGATATCTCCCGGCTCACCACGCTCGCCAACGGCCTGCGATCGACGTTCGCCTCGGCGAGAGCCCCGGCAGGGCTCCAGCTGCACCTCGCGGGGACCATCGCCACGAACGTGGCCAACCAGAAGAGCTCGAACAGCGCCGGTGGTCGCACCCAGGGCCTCACCTTCATCCTGATCCTCGTGCTGCTGCTCGTGATCTTCCGTTCCCCGCTCGCACCGATCCTCACGCTGTTGCCCGCTGCCTTCGCGCTCATCGTGTCGATGCGATTCATCGGCGGTCTCGGGGTCCACGGCCTCAAGATCTCCGAGATCACCCAGCTCTTGTTGATCGTGCTCCTGCTCGGCGCGGGCACGGACTATGGCCTGTTCCTCGTCTTCCGTGTCCGCGAGGAGATGAGCCGCGGCCGCTCGTCCCACGAGGCGGTCATCCACGCCCTCGAGCGCGTCGGCGAGTCAATCAGCGCCTCGGCGGGGACGGTCATCTTCGCCTTGTTGAGCCTGTTGTTCGCCAGCTTCGGCGTCTACCACGACCTCGGACTGCCCCTCGCGCTTGGCGTCGCGGTCATGCTGATCGCCGGTCTCACGCTGCTCCCGGCTCTGCTGGCGATCGCCGGTCGAGGGCTGTTCTGGCCCGTACGGCCAAAGCGTGGCCCCGCGCGCGAGGGAGCCTGGGGCCGCATCGCGGCGCAGCTCGTGCGCCGACCGGCAATCACGCTCGCGCTCGGAGTCGTCTTCTTCGGTGCCCTTTCCTTCGGCGCGCTCGCCTACCACTCCTCAGGCTTTGGAGGGGCGCTCAACGCGCCCGCTGGCTCGGATGCCGCCGCTGGCAACGCCATCGTCGCCGCGCAGTTCCCCCGATCGAGCGTCAACCCGGCGAACCTCGTCTTCCACTTCACCAAGCCCGTCTACGACGACCCGAGCGTTCTCCAACGGGCCGAGAAGGACCTTGCGGCCTCGGGGACCTTCCGCCAGCTGGCCGGTCCTCTCGACGGCTCAGGCTTCGCCCTCAGCCCGGCGCGCTACCAGGCGCTCCATGCGGCCCTCGGCAATCCCGCTGCGCTGCCGGCGCGCCCTCCTGCGGGCAGCAAGGTGAGCCCGATCGAGTACGACGCCTTCCGCACGACGATCGCCTACGTGAGCCCCGACGGGCGCACCGTCCAGTACGAGGCGACGCTTCGCGCGGGTGGTCAGGCCTCGACGAGCGCACTCGACGCCACGCCGCACGTGCGCGCCGTCGTGACGCGGGTCGCCCATGAGGTGGGTGCGTCCGAAAGCGGGGTCGCCGGCCAGGCGGCAGCCCTCTACGACGTCTCGAGCACCTCGAACGGAGACCTGCTGCGGATCATCCCGATCGCCATCGCCGCCATCGCCGTGCTGCTGGCGCTCGTGTTGCGCAGCCTCGTCGCCCCGCTCTACCTGATCGTGAGCGTCGCCCTGTCCTACCTCGCTGCGCTCGGGCTGTCCTCGCTGATCTTCATCAAGCTGGCAGGGAACGCTGGGCTGACCTTCATCCTGCCCTTCTTGATGTTCATCTTCCTGTTGGCGCTCGGGGAGGACTACAACATCCTCGTCATGACCCGAATTCGGGAGGAGGCCCACCGCAGACCCCTTCGGGAGGCCGTGGTCTACGCCGTCGGGCGCACCGGACCGACGGTGACCTCGGCGGGCCTCGTGCTCGCCGGGACCTTCGGGGTGCTCGTCGTGGGGGCCGGGAGCGGGCCCGGATCGGGACAGATCCGGGACATCGGGGTCGGGCTCGCCATCGGGATCTTGATGGACACCTTCCTCGTTCGCACCCTGCTCGTGCCCTCGACCGTCGCCCTGCTCGGGCGGTGGAATTGGTGGCCTTCGCGCCTCACCATGGACCAGCCCCTAGAGCCCAAGGAAGAGACGACCGCGCCCACCCTCGAACACGTCGACTGAGCAGGCCGGCCCGAGCCAGCATCGCTCTCGGGTCGACCCTCCAGACTTGGGCGCTCAACCCGCCGGGATCGCCAGGCCTTCGACGACTTCGACGCCGGGGTAGGCAATCAGCAGCGTCGGCGGGCCGACAACCTTGCAGGCACGACTTCCCCCGCCAAGCACGATCCGCTGGCGCTCGGTCACGCGTAAGTCGACCCAGATAGGCAGCTCCGACGGCAGCGCGAAGGGCGTGACGCCGCCGATCACCATCCCGGTGATGGCGCGGGTCTCCTCAGCGCCGGCGAAGGAGGCCTTCCTCGCCCCGAGGCGGGCGCGCACCGTCCGGTTGACGTCGAGACGCGTGGTGGCGAGGACCACGCAGGCGGCATAGCGTGGCTCGGCGCCCTTGCCGACGACGAGGATCGTGTTCGCCGAGTCCTGCGGAGAGAAGCCATAGGCGGCGCAGAAGGCGGCCGTATCGGCCAGTGCCTCGTCGCACGGGAACACTTCAAAGTCGATTCCGAGCTTGCTCACCGCGGCGAGCACCGCCGCCTCGGCGTCCTTCGGTTCCGCCTCGTTCAAGCGGTGCGCTGCTCGGGACGGTGCGCGAGCGCCGTCTGGTTCGCCCGCCGGGCGAGCCCGGCAAGGTCCGCCTTCAGCAGCAAGTTGGCGTAGTCACGGCGGTAGAGCATCCTCACGCGGACCTCGGGATAGAGCTCAGCGAGGCGACGGAGCTTGCGGTTCTTGCGGGTCACGAGGTCCTGGCGCAAGGTGGTCAGCTCGAGGAAGAGATTCTCGTCGGGCAGGTAGAAGTCCGGCCGAAAAGCCGAGCACGGACGACCCCGCTCGTCCCAGGCGAGGGTGAACTCCACCGGCTCGTACTCGTAGCGGACCCCGTAGAAATCCAGCAGCTCGGCGAGCTTGGCCTCCGAGGGATGAGCGAAGCGGCCCACCCGGGGGTGCTTCTCCTCAGGCAGCCGGACACGCCGCACGACTCGACTCAGCTTCCCTCGGCAAGGCGCACAGGCATCGAGCTTGCGATCTCCTCGGGAGCGGTCGCCGGCACGGTGGCCGGCTCGGCGAACGCGTGGATGGCGGCGTCGAGCTCGCCCACCACGCTTGCCATCGGCACGATGTTGAAGACACCCTGGCCGCCACGGAGAAGGTCGACGATCTCCTCACCGCTGCGGGCGAGGACGCTCCCCTCCCCCGCCAGCACGAGGTTGGCCGCCGCCAGGTCCTCGCCGGAGTTCCGCAGGCAGGCGATGGCCCGACGGGCCTGCTGCAGCTTCACCCCGGCATCAAGCAGCTGCTTGATGACCTTGAGTTCGAGCAGGTCGGCGTAGGAGTACAGGCGCTGCGAGCCGCTGCCGCGCGCATCCACCAACGAAGGCCGGAGCAGATCGGTGCGAGCCCAGTAGTCGAGCTGGCGATAGGTGATGCCCACGATCTTGCAGACCTGAGGTCCCCGGTAGCCCGGGTGGACCGCCTCGTCGCTCGTCATCTCCACCGCCTTGCTCGGGCCGCCCCGGGGACCCCGGGCTGACAGCCGCGTAACTACGTCGCTGTAGCAAGGGTACGGCGCCGCTCGGCGCAGGTCAACGACCACAAGGCGGCTGTTGCCCGCGAGCTTCCTGGCGGAACCGCATTGAGCTTCCGCCGGCGGACCGCGAATCGGTGCTCGCGCCGGCTCGGCTCAACCGGGCGAGCTACCGCCGAAGTCCTCCGGGCTGACGTCGTCGAGGAACTCGCGGAACTGCGAGACGAGCTCCTCGGACTCCTCCTCCTCGGGCTCGTCGCTCTCGAGCACCACGCCGGCCATCTCCATCAGCTCGTCCTCGACGAAAAGAGGCGAGCCCGTTCGGGTGGCGAGGGCGATGGCATCCGACGGCCGTGAGGAGACCTGCACTTGTCGGCTCCCCACCTCCAGGTGGATCTCCGCGTAGAACGTGTCCTGCTGGACCTCGGTCACGACGACCCTGATCACCTGCGCGCCGAGCGCGTCGATCAACTCGCGCATCAGGTCGTGGGTCATCGGTCGGGCGACGGGGACCTGCTGGAGCGCGAAGGCGATGGCCGTGGCTTCTGGCGCGCCGATGAAGATGGGGAGCGATCGCTCCCCTTCCTTCTCCTGGAGCAGGATGACCGGGTTGTTGGACTGAAGGTCCACCTGCACCGCGCTGAGCCGCACCTCCAGCACGATGACAACCTACCGTCCGCTGGAGCCGGTCCGGTAGGGCGCTGTCGCTCCATAAAGCTCGCGTTCCAACGCCTGACGGTCGCCTTGCAGACGAGCCGGGTCCACGGCATGGATCCCGGGCAGGTTCCGGTAGCGCTCGGCGGCGTCGAGCCCATAGCCGACGAGGAACTCATCCGGGGCCTCGAGACCGACGTAGGCGAGCGGCACGGGCACGATCCGGTGCGTCGGGCGGTCGAGGAGGGTGCAGACGTGCACCCGTCGCGCACCACGCGCTTCGAGCAGGCCGACCACGTAGTGCGCCGACAGTCCTGTGTCGACGACGTCTTCGACGAGCACCACGTCGAGGCCCCGGACGTCGACGTTGACGTCCTTCAGCACCCGGACCCGGGTCTGCTCCCCCGCATAGGGGGACAACGCCAGAAAATCGACCACGCAAGGCACGGTCACCGCCCGCAGCAGGTCAGCGACGAGGCACACGCCGCCCTTCAGCACCCCCACCACGACCACGCCCTCGGGATGGTCGTCGGAGATCTCCCCGCCGAGGCGCCGTACCACCTGCGCCAGCGCCGCCGGCTCGAGGATCGCCCGGGGCGCCTCGGTCACCCTCCCGAGAGCTCTCGCAGCTCCGCCTGCACGAGTGTCTCCTGGAGGGCCGCGGCCAGCTCGGC
The DNA here is from genome assembly GCA_025463965.1 of Acidimicrobiaceae bacterium. Lineage (GTDB taxonomy): Bacteria > Actinomycetota > Acidimicrobiia > Acidimicrobiales > Bog-793 > JAODBN01. The sequence goes on along the minus strand of JAODBN010000087.1, from coordinate 1,085 downwards.
CAGCTCGGCGAGGTCGTTGCGAGCTCGCTCTCTGGCCGCGGGGTTCCGCTGGCGGAGAAGCGGCGTGACCACCTGAGCGAACAGCCCGACCTCGCGCTCGGCGGCGTGCTTGAAGGTTCGCAGGTGCCGGGACTCGATCCCAAAGCGGCGAAAGCCCGCGGCGAGGCGAGCCACGACGAGCGCCTCCTCGTCATAGACGTGGACCCCGGCGATCTCGCGCCCGGCAAGCAGGCCGTACTCCTCGAGCTCGTCGATCACCGCTGGTTCGACTCCGACTGCGGCAGCCATCTCTTCGACGGAGAGATGGGCACCGGAGACCACCGGCGCCGGCCGGCGCTCCCGTCGGGCCGCCGCAGGTCCCTGTGCGACCGCCTCCGCCCGCGCTGGTGGCGAGCTCGGGGCGGGTGCCGCCGGCTCGCGCGCAGCGGTCGGCGGCACGGTTTCGGTAGGAGCCGCGGTTTCGGTAGGAGTCACGGTTTCGGTAGGAGTCACGGAGTCACCAGGAGCCACGGGGTCGCCAGCAGCCGCCGTGTCGCCACCAGCCGCGGTGTCGCCAGGAGGCGCAGTCGAGGCGTCCAGCTCAGCGATAGGAGCTTGGTCGGCCATGGCTTCGGCATGAGCGGGCGCTGCCGGTGCAGCCGTGCCGCCGACGGACGCTCCGGACCCCTCGCTGTCTTCACCGGCGCCGCGCCCGACCTTGCTCGCGGACCGGCCGCTGGGCTCACGGCTGCCGCTCGGCTCGACATTGGCGCTTGCGTGCGCGGCGGGCGGCTGAGCGGTCTCGGCGGCGACAGGGGTGACGCTCGACGCCTCGTTCGCCGAGGTCGCGCTCGAGGTGCCGGAGCGCTCGAGCCGGGGAGCTGCTGCTGGCGAGGAGCCAAGGCGTGCACCGCCCGATCCGACGCCCCGCTCGGCGTGCGTCGGTGTGCTCCCCATCCGTCCGAGGGAGCGGGCGGAAGCGCCCGAGGCCGTCGCCTCGGCGGCGACCCAGCCGGCCGCCACCTCCACGAGCTCGCAGCCCTCGTCCTCGAGCTGAACGGCGGAGTCGACGTCGTCGAAGAGTGAGGGTGTGCGCGTGGGCTCTT
>JAODBN010000082.1 GCA_025463965.1 Acidimicrobiaceae bacterium | reverse complement strand
AAGGAGCTCGAGGAGCCGTAGCCCCGACCTGGCTTGTCTTCCGGCTTTTTCGGTGGTTAGCGGCCGAGCAGAGCGATGGGGCTCGTGGCGAGCTGGTTCAACAGCTCGTTCACGTCGCGGTAGACGTGCAGCGCCCCTTCCTCGTTCAGCTCGTGCTGGCTGAAACCCCCGGTCTCAACGGCGAGGCAGCCGATCCCCGCCGCCCGAGCGGCCCGGATGTCCCAGACGCTGTCTCCGACCGCGACGGCCTGCGACGGCTCGATGCCGGCGGCCTCCATCGCCGCGACGAACACGTCCGGAGCCGGTTTGGACGACTCGACATCGTCCGCGGTGGTACTCGCGTCGATCGCGCCCTTGTTTCCGACCCGTTCGAGCATGAGGGCCAGCTCATCTCCTGGCGCGGAGCTCGCGATCGCCACGGCAAGGCCGCGCTCGTGCACCGCTCCAAGGAGGTCCGCCGCGCCGACGAAGGCCCGCGCGTCGTCGATGAGCTCGGCGTAGCGCTTCGCACGCGCGGCGGACGCCGCGGGGCACGGCCGGCCGAGGAGCGAGGGGACGAGCTGGTCTCCCCCCATGCCGACCAGGCGGTGGATGGCGTTCATGGGCGCCCACTCCCCCGCGTCCCGAAACGCCCTCGACCATGCCAGCGCGTGAAGGTAGTTGGTGTCGACGAGCGTCCCGTCCACGTCGAACAGGACGCCCGGCCGTAGCCCGCCGCTCACGCCGGGGGGTCGTTCTCTCGGTTGATGGCGGCCTGCGCTTCGCCGGTTGGCTTGCCGGGCGTTGGGCCTTCCGCTTCTTCTTCGGAGTCGTCGCCCTCCTCGCCTTCACGTGACTTGCGGCCTCGCTCGTGTTCTGTCGCCATGGGCTGCCTCCTGACGTCTCGGCGCTCACCGGCCGTTACCCCAAAGTGGGCGCAAGCGACCCGACCGGTCGCTTGGCGAGGTCCCGAACGGACCCGTCGGCGACACCCCAGGGACGAACGCCCAGGTCCTTAGCGCCGGGCGTGTCGGACCAACAGGAGCGGCTCCGCGGCAATTCGGTCCTAGCGTGCTGCAATGGCCCGCTCCTGGAAGGCGAATCGGTGGTGACGATGCGGCGGGCGCTGCCTGACCAACAGCTCGACGCCGCTCCCGCTGAGCCCTCGAGCCCCCCGGCGCGCGACCCGGTGATCCGCGAGCCCGATCGCGACCTTCGCGTCAGAAGGCCCGCCGACCTCCTGCTCGCGATCGTGGCCGTCCTCGCCGTCGGAGCCCTGTTCGGGATCGCGCACACGCTCCCGATCGGGACCGCGGAGCTCAACCACAACGTCAGCTCTTGGATCAGCAACTACATCCCCCGGGGCCTCACGATCGCGTTCGCCGCTGCGGCCGACGTGGGCTCTATGGTGCTCTTGCTCACCGCCACGGTGACCTTGGTGCGCACGGCGCGCCGAGACGGCCTCAACGCACTCATCGCCTCCGTGCTCGGCCTGGGGATCGCCCTCGGTTGCGTCCTGATCTGGCGGTCCGGAGGCGGAGGGGTCGCCGTCGCCATGCTGCACGGCTCGCTGTCTCCGGCCTTTGTGTTCGTGGTGGGCTTCATCGCCTTCCTCGTCGCCACCGATCTCGGCCGCCGACCGCGCTGGACCCGTTGGTACGCGCTGTCGGTGGTCGCGGTCTCCGTCGGCGAGCTGGTGGTCCACGACCTGAACTTCATGGCGTCCCTCCTCGGCCCGCTGATCGGCCTCGGCGTCGGGGCCATCATCCGATGGAGCCTCACCACGTCCTCGGTGCGCCCCTCGACTGCCGTCCTCTCGGACTGGCTGTCCCGCTCCGGCGTCCCGGTCGCCTCACTCGCCGGACCCGGACCCGACGGCGGGCAAGCGGGGGCGCTCGAGGACGGGACGCCGATCGTCGTGCTGCTCGCCAACCGCGATACGCGCGGCTCGGGCCTCGCCCGTCGGCTCTGGCGCACGGTTCGTCTGCGGGGAGCGGCGACCGGCGTCGAAGTGCTCAGCTCGCGCAACCAGCTGGAGCACCACGCCCTCGCCGGCTACTCCGCGACGGCGGCGGGCGTCATCGCCCCGCGCGTCCTGCTCCTCGCCGAAGCCCCGCCGGAGACCCTCGTGCTGGCGCTCGCGCCCCCCTTGGGGCGCCCGGTCGACGCCTCGACCACGTCCTCCGAGCTGGAGGCGCTCTTCGCCGCCCTCCGAACCTTGCACCGTGCGGGCGTGGCGCATCGAGACCTGCGTCCCCCCAACTACTTTGCCGGTCCGGACGGTGCCGGCTTCACCTCCCTTGCGCGCGCACAGACCGGCTCGGGTGAGCTGCTGCGCCGACTCGACGTCGCCCAGCTGCTCACCAGCCTTGCCCGCGTCGTCGGAGCGGCCGAGGCCGTGAAGGCCTTCCGCGCCGGCTACTCCCCCGACGACGAGACGGCCATCGCCGAGATCCTGCAGCCGGTCGCACTCGCGCCGTGGGGCTGGGCGGAGATGCGCGCGGCCAGAGGTTGCCTAGCCGCGGTGCGCGTCGAGATCGTGGGGCCGGACGCCAAGCCGCCCGAGCTGCGGCTCGAGCGTTTCCGCTGGAGGACCGTCGTCAGCGCAGTGGCGGTCACCCTCGCCGCGTTCATCCTCGTCGGCGAGCTCTCGAAGGTCGACCTGCTCGGAGCGCTACGAGAGACCAACCCTGGTTGGTTCCTCCTCGCCGTGCTCGCCTCGGCGCTTGGTTACCTCGGCGCGGCGATCAACCTCGCCGCCTTCGTCCCCAAGCACCTTTCCATGGTGCGGGGCTTTTGGGTCCAGCTGTCGAGCGCCTTCGTCGGCCTCGCCATGCCACCCACGGTCGGCCACGTCGCGGTGAACGGCCGCTACCTGCACCGCCAAGGTGTCGACGAAGGAACGATTGCGGCGGCCGTGGCGGTCTCCCAGATCGTGAACGTCGTGAGCACCGTGCCCCTCCTCGTCGTGATCGGGCTCATCACCGGGACCAAGAGTGAGCACTTCAAGATCGTTCCCGGCACGGACATCCTCGTGGGCCTGGCGGCGATCGTGGTCATCATCGGCGCGCTTGTCGCCATCCCCCGCACCCGCGCGCTCGTGGCGGTGCACGTGTGGCCCCACATCAGGGTGGTCATCCCCCGGCTCTTGGAGGCGATCTCCCAGCCCGTGCGGCTCGCGGTCGGGGTGGCGGGCAACCTCTTGCTCACCGCGAGCCGAGTCGTCGCCTTGATCGCCTGTCTGCTCGCGATCGGGGTGCACCCGCCGATCCTTGCGACGGCGGCGGTCTACCTCGCCGGGAACACCGTCGGCTCGATCGCGCCGACCCCGGGTGGGCTCGGAGCGGTCGAGGCGGTGCTCTCGGCCGGGCTCACCGCGCTCGGGATCCCAGCGCACCAGGCCGTTCCGGCCGTGCTCTTGTTCCGCACCGCCACCTTCTGGCTCCCGATCCCGGCCGGCTGGATCTCCTACCTCATGCTCCAGCGCAGCGGGACCCTTTGAGCCTCCGGGCGCCGGAGCCACCCTTTCAGGCGCCGCCCCGCGCTCGTCCTGCCACGCCGATCGCTTCCCAGGGCGCAGACGACCGCTGGCACCTGCTCGACTGGTCCTGCGAGCTCCTCGGCACCGGGTTGCTCATTCTCGGCGGGCTGTCGGCGGTGGTGCTCGACTTCGGGTCGGGCTCGGTGGTTGCCCGCCACCTCCCCTCCCACTCGCTTCGCCTGCTCCTGACGGGAACGCTGTTCGCCAGCTGCGGCGCCCTCGTCGCGCTCTCCCCGCTCGGTCGTCGCTCCGGGGCCCACCTCAATCCTGCGGTCACGTTCGCCTTCTGGCTGCGCCGGCACCTGACGACCAAAGACCTCTTCGGCTACATCGCCTCCCAGAGCGCCGGCGCGATCGCGGGCGCCTATGAAGTGCGCGCGCTGTGGGGCGTCAAGGGAGCGAGCGTGCGCTTCGGACTCACCATGCCCGGACACGGGCTCACCGCCCTCGAGGCCGCCGGCGTGGAAGCCGCCATGACCGCGGCGTTGATCGCCACGATCTTCGGGTTCGTCTCGTCCACGCGCACCGTGCACTGGGCACCACTGGCGTCGGCCGTCGTCGTGGCCCTGCTCGTCTGGCAAGGCGCTCCGTACACCGGCACGAGCCTAAATCCCGCTCGCAGCCTTGGCCCGGCGGTCGTCACCGGTCGCTTCAACGACTACTGGGTCTACGTCGCCGGTCCGCTCACCGGCGCAGCGATCGCCGCACTGATCTGGGCCGTCATCCCGCTCGAGACCCTTACGGCGAAGCTCTACCACGACCGTCGCTACCGCAGCCCGTTCGCCTCTGCGCTTCCGTCGAAGCAGTAGTAGACGCGGGGGATCTCAGACAGTCGCTGCCTCGATGAGCCATCCTGTCGGTTGTGCAACAACCCTCTAACTCACGGCCCGTCGCCCTAGTCACAGGGGGGAGCCGGGGCATTGGTGCCGCGACTGCGCTGTCGCTGGCCCGCTCGGGCTGGGACATTTGCTTGGGTTTCAAGGCCGATGCTGCGGCCGCGCAGAGCGTGGCCACCCAATGCGCCAACCTCGGTGCAGAGACACTCGTCGTGGCCGCTGACGTCGCAAGCGAGTCTGCGGTCCGGGCGCTCTTCCAGGCGGTCGACAACCACTGGGCCGGTCAGGGGGCGTTGGCCGCCCTGGTCAACAGCGCTGGGATCGTTGCCCGCTCGTGCCGGGTCGAGGAAATGGACGCGGCGCGGCTCACTCGCATATTCGCCGTCAACGTAGTGGGCTCGTTCCTCTGCGCCGGGGAGGCCGTGCGACGCATGTCGACCGCCCACGATGGAGCTGGCGGGGTCATCGTCAACGTGTCCTCTGCCGCCTCCCGCCTGGGAAGCCCTTGAGAGTACGTGGACTACGCCGCCTCCAAGGGGGCCATCGACACGATGACGTTCGGGCTGGCTAAGGAAGTGGCCAGCGAAGGCATCCGAGTCGTAGCCGTACGCCCGGGCATCATCGACACCGAAATCCATGCCTCCGCCGGCCAACCTGACCGTGCCGAGCGGCTGGCGGCTCAGATCCCGCTGCAGCGGGCTGGCCGGCCAGAGGAGGTGGCTGCCACCATCGCCTGGCTTTGCAGCGACGAGGCCTCCTACATCACCGGCACCCTCCTTGACGTGACCGGAGGTAGATGACCGCCGCCACAATTAGTCGGCCAGCGCCGGTGGACACGATCTCGTGGAGGCCCAAAAACGAACGGTTACTCGGCAATTCGCGAGCTTGAGGAGGGCCGGACGTCCAGCATTGGGTTTGACCATCGCGTTGCGGACCGTCAGGTCGTTGGCGATCGGGGGCGCCCGGCTCGCCACGCCAGGCGATCAGGCCCGCTCGGCGACAACCAGCTCGGTGAGGCGGGTGCGCGGCAGCTCCCACAGCGACTCGGCCCGGGTGATCGCCAGGCCGACTGCCGGCAGGTCCGCGGCGCACTCGTACGCGAGGTAGCGGGGGTGCCATTCGGGGTCGTACTTCGCATTGAAGCGCCACAAGGACTCGATCTGGAAAACCCGAGAGAGCCGGCGCAGCAGCTGGCGCTGCAGCCAGCGGACCGGGCCTTTATCCCCGTCGTCGGCCAGGACGGCCCGCATCGTGGCGAAGTTGAGGGCGACGGTTGACACCTTTCGCGCCCGGAGCTCCTCGATGGTGGCCACGACGACGAAGTCCACCAGCCCGTTCGGGTGCTCTCCCCGCTCGCCCCGCATGAGGTCGAGCGACATACCCCCGGCGTCCGCCGTTCCCCCCGAAGCGCCCGGGACGAACTGGCAGAACGCGACTGGACGCCCGTCCGGGGCGTGCGCCACCGCCAAGAGGAGGCCGGTGTCCTCCCGGTCGAAGAGCCGCCCGAGCGTCATGGAGAAGCCCCGCTCTCGCTTTCCGGTCCTGGCCGATCCCCGGATCTCGTGCAGCGCCCGAGCGAGCTTCGGGTCCACCTCGCAGGGATCGTGGAATGACACCGAGTAACCGTGGCGGCCCACCCGGTTGACCGCCTGGCGGAGCGACTTGCGCCTGCCGCCGGACAGCTCGAAGGAGGCAACGTCGATGACCGCCTCGTCGCCGACGTAGAGGGTGCGCATCCTCGCCGAGCGGTAGACGGCGAGCCAGTCCTTGCGCGCGCCGAGCACGGACACGACCCAAGCGTGCTCATCCGCAAAGGCCAAGAAAGCGTGCCAGCAGGCCTCGCGCTCATGCACCGGGCCGATGGGGTCGGGAGAGACGAGGCACACCCGCCCGTAGCGGCCGTAGGTGACCACGCTGTCGCCGTAGAAGAAGTGGCGCTTGTCCGAGCGCAGCGCGAAGTAGTCGAGCGAACCGGCGCAATGGCTGGCCACGATCTCGCGGGCCTGTCCGAGGGAGGCCTTGACGTTCCCCCGACGGCGGTCGACGGCCGGCCGGGTGAGCAGGGCGACGGCCACGACGGCGACGGCGATGCCGATCGCGAGCAGCGCCGGGGTGGCGAACTCGGCCACCCGGCTCGGGAGAGGGACCGCTGTCTCCCCCACCAGGCGCTCAGCCACTGCGCTGAGCACCCGGCCGAAGGCCGGCACGTCCCTGCGGTCGTGCAGCACGTAGGAGAGCTCGATCGAGCAGGTGCCGCCGACCGTGGCGCCGAAGGTGGCTAGCACCAACCACAGGCCTGCGACTCGTCGGCTGAGGGCGTCTCCGGGCGCGCTGAAGGACCGCCGGTTGGCCGCGAGGAAGGCGAACGCCGCGAGCGCCACGAAGGCACCCACCGCGTCGAGATCCCTCAGCAGGCGAAGGATCGCCGTCACCGGCAGCAGGACCACGGCGATCGTCCACGCCTGGCGCTGTCCCCTGCGGACCCCGTAGCTCAGTCCGAGCAGACCGAGCCCGGCGAGCGCTACGACTGCGCCTGCGGTCTGGGGAACCACCAGCGGCAGGAAATCGAGGAGGAGACGGAGGTGGCCGCGGCGGGGAAGTGCGAACACCGACTGCAGGTCGGCGGCTCCGCACGTGGCGAGCACGGTGGCCGCCGCAAGGCGGATCCGGCGCCGGCGGCGCAGGTTCACCCACGGCGGGTTGACCGCCCGCTGGGAGGCCCCGCCTGGCGACCGGACGAGCGGGCGCGTCACCACCTGGTCGAGAATGTCCGAGGGCACGGCCGACCATCCTGGCCGACCGGCCGCTGCCAGGTGGTGCACGACGCCGCGAGCTGGGCCGACGCCCAGCTCGCCGGCTACGGCGCGCTGGTCGGGAGCTCGAAGGGGAGCGACGCCGAGGAGGTTCCCACACCGACCTCGTAGGTCCCCGGGACCGTCTGCAGGGTGCCGCCGATGTCGGCCTCAAAGGCGCCCTGGTCCAGATAGAGGGTCACCCGCTTTGTGGCGGAGGGGTCCAGCGTGACCCTCCCAAAAGCGCGCAGCTGCTGGGGCGGCTCGCCCGATCCCGGAGGAAAGCCCAGGTAGACCTGGACGACCTCGGTGCCCGCGACCTGGCCCGTATTGGTCACCCGCACGCTGACCGCGACCCGCCCACCGCTCGTGTGCAACGACGCGCCCGACAGGCGGAAAGAGGTATAGCTGAGCCCGAACCCGAAGGGGAACAGCGGGGCGACCTGGTGCGCCTGGTACCAGCGATAACCGATGTCCAGCCCCTCGCGGTACATGACCTTCGAATCGACACCGGGGAACTCCCCCGAGGCGCTGATCGGAGCCGGACCGCTCGCCGCGGGAAACGTCAGGGGCAGCCGTCCGGAGGGATCGACGTCGCCGAAGAGGACGGCCGCGGTCGCCGCGCCGTCCTCCTGGCCTGGGTACCAGGCCTCGAGCACGCCACGGACGCTGTCGATCCAGGGCATCGTGACCGCGCCCCCGGTGTTCAGGACGACGACCGTCCGGGGGTTTGCCGCCGCGACGGCCTGGACGAGCGCGTTGGCGTCGCCCGGAAGCTCGAGGTTCGGGCGGTCGGCTCCCTCGCTGTTCCAGTCGCTCACGAAGACCACCGCGACGCGCGCTGCGCGCGCTGTGGCCACTGCGGCGTCGATCTGCGGGGTGACGTTCGCGAGGCCCATCTCGGGGATCGACTCACCGGTGACGGCGTACCACTTCACCGACAGCGAGTAGCGCTGGTGGGCACGCAGGCGAACCGTCGTCGCCCAGATGGATCGCCCGTGCAGTCCGGGCATCGACATCACCGGGCGCCCGTCGACGGAGAACCAGGTGTCGCCGTTCTGCTCAAGGGAGAATTCGTAGGTCCCGCTCCTCGGCACCTTGAGCACGGCGCTCCAGCTCGACCAGCCCTCCCCGCGCCCGGGCGACTGCGCCGTTGCTGCTTGAGCGCTCACGTGCGGGGCGAGGTCAACGCGCAGGTCCCCCGAGCCAGGCTCGGCCGGCATGACCGGTCGCGACTCTCGCGGCAGTGGGACGCCGCTCACGAGCTCTCGCGCCGGCACCGGCTCGAGTCGAAGCCCCCCTGGGCCGCCCACCGAGTAGGTGACCTTCGTCCTAGGCGAGACGTACCGCCGGATCGAGGACAGTGGCGTGACCACGTAGGGCGGGTTGACGAAGGCGCTCCCGTAGCCCGCCGAACGCGGGAGGTCCGAGGCCGATGAGCCGATCACCGCGATCGAAGAAGCGGTCCGGGTCAGCGGAAGGATGCCGCCGGCGTCCTTCAAGAGCACCATCGAGCGCTCCGCGGCCCAGCGCGCCACACGAGCGTGCGCTGGCGAGGTCGCGTTGCGGGCGAGCTCGAGGCGCCGGGGATGGGCGATCATGCCGAAGCGGAACATCTCGGCGAGGACCGTGCCGACCGCGTCGTCGAGGCGCTCCCGGCTAATCGTCCGGTTCTGGACCAGCCCGACGATCTCCGCGGCGCTAGACGGCTTGATGAGATCGAGGCCGGCCCGGAAGGCCAAGCCGGCTCGAGGGACCGAGTTCAGGTCAGACCGGACGAAGCCGTCGAAGCCCCAGGAGGAGAGGGTCTGGTAGATGAGCGGGTCCGAACAGTCGTTGACACCGTTCAGCTCGCCGTAGGAGCACATGACTGACGCCACGTGGCCCTGCTCCACCGCCGCCTCGAACGGCACGTCGTACAGCTCGACGAGCGCCCGGTCGGAGACGACCTGGTCGAGGCGCACCCGGTCGGTTTCCTGGTTGTAGGCACTGAGATGCTTGGCGTCGGCCATGACGCCTTCGGACTGGATGCCTTCGACGTTGGCGACGCCCATCAGCGCGGCGAGGGTCGGGTCCTCGCCGTAACCCTCGAAGATCCTGCCGCTGACCGGGACCCGGGCGAGGTTCAGCTCGGGTCCCTGCAGGACGTCGATGCCCTTGGTGCGCGCCTCTGCCCCACCCACCTGGCCCGTCGCGAAGGCGACGGCGGGGTCGAAGCTGGCGGCGACCCCGATCGAGGACGGGAGCTGGGTCACACCGTGGACGTGGAAGGACACGCCGTTCGGCCCGTCCGAGAGGCTGAGCGGGGGGATGCAAAGCGCCGGGATCCCGACGTTGAGGTTCTCATAGCCGTTCCTCGCCGCGAGCACGACGAATTCCGCCTCTTGGGCGAGCGTCATCCGTCCCACCACCTCGGCGGCGAGCAGCTCCGGGGTGCTCTGCCCGCGTAACGAGGCCTCGACCCACGGACAGCGGGCGCCGCCTCGGGGGCCACCGCGGTGGCGGTGCTCCGGCGGGCGTGCATGACCGGCCTTGAGCGGCCGCTCAAGGCCGAGCTGCGGGCGTGTTGCGCGCTGCAGGTGCGTGGCGGAGCCCCTGGCGCTGGACAGGACGCGCCCCGCAAGCAGCGGAGCGCCGTGTGCGACGACGGCTAGCGGGAGGAGGGCCAGCACGAGCGGTCGCCGGCCATCGCGAGTGCGCACGGGCGACGCGGGACGCCGGCGGGGCCGGCTCGTCGACCGCCAAGGCCCCCACCTGCGCACGCTCGTTCCTCCATCATCTGCCGGCAGAGTGCCGCGGTCATCCTCTCTGCTCCGTGAGCCCCGCGCACGTCGCCCGCGCCAGGTGAGTTGGCCCAGGTCGAGCTCCCGGGGGGAGCGGCTCGGATCGCTAGCCTTGGACCGCTCGTCCGGACCGGCGAGGCACCTGAGGTTCAAGCCCAGGAGGATCCGCATGACCGCCCCCGAGGAGCCCGGCCGAGCAGTTGTGCCACCGACGCCACAGCCGGTTCTCTCCCCGCTCACCCGGTGCGCAATCTTCCTCGTGGCAACCATGGCGCCAGGCGCCGAGAAGACGGTCCGCGACCTACTGGCGGACCTCTCTGGTCTCCAGCGCAGCGTCGGCTTTCGCGCCCCGGACGGACGGCTCAGCATCGTTGCCGGGATCGGCTCGCATGCGTGGGACCGCCTGTTCTCCGGACCGCGCCCGGCCGAGCTCCGCCCGTTCCGAGAGGTGCGCGGGGAACAGCACGTGGCCGTCGCCACGCCCGGCGACCTCCTCTTCCACATCCGGGCGAGCGAGATGGACCTGTGCTTCGAGTTGGCATCGCTCGTGATGGACCGGATCGGCCGGTCGGTCTCCGTCGTCGAGGAGGTGCACGGCTTCAAGTACTTCGACGTCCGGGACCTGCTCGGATTCGTCGACGGGACCGAGAACCCGGTAGGCCCGGCCGCGCAGCTCGCGATCACCGTCGTGGACGAGGACCCGCAGTTCACCGGCTCGAGTTATGTCGCGGTTCAGAAGTACCTGCACGACCTCGAGGCGTGGAACGCGCTCGCCGTCGGAGAGCAAGAGCGCGTAATCGGAAGGACCAAGCTGTCCAACGTCGAACTCCCTGACGACGAGAAACCAACCAACTCCCACGTGGCTTTGAACACGATCGAGGGGCCCGACGGCAAGGAGAGGCAGGTCCTCCGGGACAACATGCCTTTCGGAACGGTAGGAAACGGGGAATTCGGTACGTACTACCTCGCCTACTCGCGCTCTCCGAGCGTGACCGAGGAGATGCTCGAGCACATGTTCGTCGGCGACCCCCCGGGCAATTACGACCGCATCCTCGACTTCTCCACAGCCGTTTCCGGCAGCCAGTTTTTTGTTCCCACATCCGACTTCCTCGAGGACCCACCACCGCTGCCCGGCCCAGGGCGATTACTGGGCGAGGGCCCCTGAGTGTTCGCCGTTGGGACCGACTTGTCCGGAAGGCAGCTCCTGGCGCCTCCCGTCGCACCGTCCCGCCCACCGCGACCCGGCACGGGTGGATTCGGATGCGGATGCGTGCGTCGAATTCGAGGCGCTCGGCGCCGTCCGGGGTCGCCGTCTAGCTGCGCGCATCTCCTGTGGGCACCTCACGCTGGCGCTGACCGGAGCGATCTCTAGTTGCGTCCTCAATGCGAATTGCTATTAAGGAAGGATCCCATGGACCTCGACGCTGCCCGCCGCTTCCTCGCCAACCACCACAATGCCGTGCTCCTCACCCACCGGGCCGACGGTTCGCCACAAATGTCTCCTGTGACGAGCGCGCTTTCCCCGGCGGGGGAGGTATGGATCTCGACGCGCGAGACCGCGGCAAAGACTCGAAACGTCCTGAGAGACCCCGCCGTCGCCCTCTGTGTGCTGCCCGACGAATTCTACGGCGAGTGGATCCAGGTCGAGGGCCGCGCCCGGGTCGTTCACCTTCCCGAGGCGATGGAGGGCCTTGTCGACTACTACCGGTCGGTGTCCGGCGAGCACCCGGACTGGGACGAGTACCGCGAGGCCATGAGAACCCAACGCCGTATCCTGCTCTGCGTCACCCTCGAGCGCGCCGGCCCCAACCAGCAAGGCTGACCAGCCGGCTCGCATCGCCAAGCGGTCAGTCCCTCGGGCGCACTGGGGCCGGGGCGCCCAGCAGGCGCTCGCGCCTGGCAGGCTTGCCTTGTGGACGTCTATCTGATCGACGGGACCTACGAGCTGTTCCGGCAGTACTTCGGACGCCGGCCGGAGACGACGAGCACCCCGGAAGTGGCCGCGGCCCGCGGTGTGCTGTGGTCGGTGGTCACGCTCCTCGAAAAGGGGACCCGCCACGTCGCTGTGGCCACCGACCACGTCATCGAGTCGTTTCGAAACGAGCTTTGGGCCGGCTACAAGACCGGCGCGGGAGTGCCCCCCGAGCTCCTCGTCCAGATACCGCTGCTCGAGGACTCACTCGCCGCGCTCGGGGTGCGGGTCTTCCCCATGGTCGAGCTGGAGGCCGACGACGCGCTTGCCAGCGCGGCGGCCGTCGTCGCTGAGGATCCCTCGGTAGACCAGGTACTGATCTGCACGCCCGACAAGGACCTCGCCCAGTGCGTCGTCGGAAAGCGTGTCGTCCAGCTCGAGAGCCGAACAGGCAAGATCACTGACGAGGCCGGCGTGTGGGAGCGCTTCGGCGTGGGCCCCGAGTCGGTTCCGGACTGGCTCGCGGTCGTCGGAGACGCTGCCGATGGCTATCCAGGGCTTCCTGGCTGGGGGAAGCAGTCCGCCAGCACCGTGCTCGCCCACTACGTCCACCTCGAGGCGATCCCGGACGAGGTCTCTCAGTGGGCACCGGAGGTGCGAGGTGGGCTCCGCAGCGCGCCGAAGCTCGCTCAAACCTTGAGCTTGGCTCGAGAAGTCGCCATGGCCTTCCGGGAGCTCGCCACCTTGCGCATCGACCGGTCGCTGCTCACTGGGGTCGTCGACCTTGCTTGGAACGGCCCGGGCCCCGAGTTCGCCGCCACGTGCCAGTCCCTCGGCACCCCCTCGCTCTTCACCCGAGTCAGCGCTCTCGCCAGCCGCTGAGCGGGCGCACGGAGCGGGTGCTTCGGAGAGAAGATCCCCCCCCTCGCTGTAGGATGCGTTTGCTCAAGCCGACTCCGACTTCCGGCCGTCCGGCCCGGGCGAGATCGGAACTTCGTGCCCGACAGCCCGGATTCACTGGAAGCGCTTCTCCCTCTCTCGCGCATCGTTCACAGCGACGAGACCTTCGACTCGACGATCCAGTACGTCGTGGAGCTTGCACAGGTCGGAGTCAAAGGGTGTGCAATGGCCGGAATCACGGTCCTCGAACGCGGCGGTCCGACGACCACCGCAGCGACGAGCGAGGTGGCCAAGCGGATCGACCGAACCCAGTACGAGACGGGAAGTGGGCCGTGCCTCGACGCCTATCGCCAGCAGGTCGTAAACCGGATCGACTCCACCGACAGCGACGAGCGCTGGCCGGAGTTCAGCCGGACCGCTGTGGCGGAGGGCATTCACTCCACACTTTCGCTCCCGCTCGTCGTCGGTGGTGACGGTCTCGGCGCCCTCAACCTCTACTCCGAGGAGCAGTCCGGCTTCGACGAGCTCGGCGAACGGGCCGGGTTGCTCTTCGCCGCGCACGCGTCGGTGACACTCGCCAACGCCCGGAGCTACTGGGCCAACGCTGCGCTGAGGGCGAACCTCGAGGCCGCTCTCGAATCGCGAGGCGTCATCGACCAGGCAAAGGGGATCCTGATGGGCCGCGACGGGTGCAGCGCGGACGAGGCCTTCGAATTTCTGAGACGGGCTTCCCAGCGTGCCAATCGCAAGGTCCACGACCTCGCCCAGGAGATCGTGGACCGCTCGAGGCGAGGCCTGAGCTAGCCCATCCGGGGCGGCGCGCCACTCCGGATCCGGGTTCGACGGTTGAAGAGAAGCCTCGGACTACGTACCTGGTGCACATCCGGAAGGGGCGTCGTTGGCACCCTTCGAAGAGAGACGAGCGATGCAATCCGCCCACGGCCGGCTCCAGGTGGAGATCGACGCTTCGGTGCCGGAGGTAGTGGTCCTCAGCCTGTCCGGCGACGTGGACGTCACCAGCGAAGACGAGCTCGAGGCCGCGCTTGCGCAAGTCGTATCCATGAGACCGAGCCACGCAGTGATCGACGCGACCGAGAGCGGCTTCGTCTCGGCTCGCGGCCTAGCCGCCATTGGGCGGTGCGAGACGTCCGTCGAGCAGGTGACCTTCTGCAGTCGAACGGTCTTCGCAAAGCGTCTCCTCGACCTGTTGGGATACGACGCCGTCCGCTACGTCGTCGTTCGAGACGCCGCTACCGACGAGCGGGGCCCCTCGCCGAGCTCGCCAGATCGTCCGCCACGGTCGGAGCGCCCGAGGACGCGGCCCACCTAGAGGTCGAGCTCGAAGGCGACGACTTTTCCTTGCGCGGTGCTCCTTGTGCACCAGCGCGACGACATCCGGTCTACGAGGAAGAGGCCTCGGCCCCTCGGCTCGTCCGGCCCGACGCTGCGCACAGCGGGAAGGGCAGGATCATCGTCGGACACCTCGACGATGATCACCGAAGCGCTGCACTCAACGATCAGTTGATGCGCCCCCCCAGCGTGCTCGATCGCGTTCGCCACGAGCTCGCTTGTGAGCAGAACTGCCACCTCGAGCGTCTCACGCGGGAGGTCCACAAGCATGGCAGCCACGGCCGCGCGGGCGTTATGAGCGCTGGGCGCCCGCAGAGCGATCCGCATCGATCCAACTTCCTGACAGCTGCTCTTCGGCTTGTCGATAATTGGCTACCCGTAACACCTGTGCCGCAATCCCGGGTAACCAGCTTCACGAGACTGCCATCAAACGGAAATGCCCAGTTCACGAGGGCCCACCTGCGCATCGCGTCCCGGGACTCCGGCGCCGCTCGCCTCCCGGCATTCGTGTGCCGTCATTCTCAGCGGGCTCCAACCTGACACCGGGCTCGCGCCCTTCGGGGCTTCGTAGCTTGATGATTGAGGAGGAGAGAGCAGCGTTACCCCACCCCCGCTGCTCCAGCACGAGATGATCTGGGCTCTGATGATTCCCTTGATGATCGTGGCAGTTGCGCTGGCAGCGGTTCCGGTGGCGGTGCTCTCACACCG
>JAODBN010000438.1 GCA_025463965.1 Acidimicrobiaceae bacterium | reverse complement strand
TCACTACCCCGCCGATCCAACCATCGGCAATAAGTCCGTCAGTTTCACCCGCTTGCGGACCTTTATAATGTCAGGTAATCATACGCGTGTCAAGATGGGCATGTACCCATTGGCATGTACCCATGGGCATATACCCATCTTGACAGTCAGTCATACCGGAGCGTATACTTGTAGATGGGACCGCCTGTAGACTGACAGGTATCTTCGATGATAACGGTTCTACCTTCCTTGCCGATGCCATTGGCAAGTGCGGCTATAATGGCCGGTCGCATCAATAAGACCAATGGCATCGGCTACGGGAGTTCCGGTATGAGTGATATCCAGGTTGGAATGGATCTAGAGCGTAGGCTATCTTCGCTTGAGAAATTTCAATGGGAACACGAAGCCAATGAAGGTGCTCATGCTGTGGCCTTTGATGCGCATGGTATGTCACCAGGGCCGGTAGAAGATGCTGAACAATTAGCTGGCGTAATACTGGACACAGCGACCGAAACGGCAGCAGTGGTGCCGGAAGTCAGTACGGAAGGTTTGGAAGCAGCGACCGAGGATATATCGGAAGCAGCAGAAGAAGCTATTGACGCTATTACAGAAGCGGGTGAAGCCGCTGTCGAGGCAGTAGGGGAAGCGGTCCCTGAACCCGAAGCGGAGGAAGCAGTAGAAGATGAATCTAATACTGTAGCCTTCACAAGTACAGGTGAGCCCGTCAAGGAACGCGCACCGAAGCGTGAGCATTTGCTCCATCGTAAGATGTTTGCCAAATCAACAAATGAGGGCTGATGGCACCACGTACTCGTGACTACTTTACAAAGCGGTACGGACCCGTTGACGGTGAAAAGCGTTTCAACGAGTATGTATCTAAGGATTCCGCCCCTGACGATCCGCTCGAAAATTATCAAGGGGGAGAATCGTTCGCAGATGAACACAAGCCTAAAGCTACTGCTGGCCCGACCTCTACTGGCAAAGTCAATCTCACAGAAGTACAGCGGTCTATTGCTGGTGCGCTCGGTATCGCAAACAAGGGACTGCTCATGCTCTACCCGCCGTGGGTTGAGGATCAACTACAAGCGCAGGAAATCGGTCAGCTTGCAATCGCACTTGGCGATGAAGTTATGCAATCTAAGACCTTGCAAAAGTGGTTTCTATCCGCTCGTACAAATAACGTACACGTCAAACTAGGATGGACACTCGCATTTATCATGGTACCGAGACTGCAACGTCGCGGTATTCTACCTGCTTTCAGTCTCAATCCTGATGACTACACAGGAGCAAACGGCGCTACCGTTCCCATGGAACGCGGGGGAACACCTGGGACTGATTGGGATAACGGGTTCGGGGAAGTCAACGCTGGCGAATCGTTTGCTGACAGAACGGAAGTATATAATAGTTCTCAAGAGCAAAGCGGACAAGATCAAGTACGACAAGACAATAACAGTGGGGACGTGCCACGCCCTGGACGACCCAAGACATTCAAGGATCGTATTATCCCCATCCTCCAAGAATCAGGAGTATGAGTTTGCTAAGGCACTCGACAAAATCTGGTTCCAGGGTGGTTGGACTGTCCTTGTGGATGAGTTGTATCATCTTGACCAAGAAATGGGATTACGCAAACCCATCAACAGATTACTTACGCAAGGTAGAGACCCCGGTCGCATTAGCGTGGTATGTGGCATGCAACGGCCTACCATCGTTAGTAGATTTGCCCTGGGAGAAGCTACCCATATCATTTCCTTTGGTTTGGAAGGACGTGATATCAAGATTGTCAAAGACGCGGCTGGCGATGTATTTGCAAACATTGCAGGTCAACTACCGCAACATCACTTTGTCTGGGCGCATCGACCCACAAAACAAATCTGGTGCGGAACCCTGGATTCTAATAACCAGGAAAAGTTCATAGGAGAACAAGTACAATGACTGAGCTACAGGAGGCGGTGGAACAAGTAAGAAAGACTGCTGTAGCTTTGTACGATCAACACTCGCGTAATATGGATCAACTAACGCCAGCACAATTTAGAATGTTGTATGACAGATTAGGACTGGCAATCGAGAAACTGCAAACGATAACTATGGAGGTAACTGTCAAGTGAGGGACCATTATCACGCTACCATTGAGCATATTCTGCTCTATGGAGTTAGCGCGATCATTGTCATCAATCTTACCAGAATTGCTGCCGCTAAACTCGGCGCAATGGATGGTGTGATTGGTAGCGTTGGTCGATCTGTTGGTGCTGTAGTAACTTTCGGTGGATCACAGTAGGAGGATAGCCTAAACAATGGGACAGCAACCCACGCCATCGGCACAGATGCAGACGCCTAGCGTCAATGCACCTGCTAGCCGCGTTCCGTTTCGTGCGGCAACGATTGAAAGGGTGGCGCTACTGGCGTCAGAATCCCTTACGCTGTCCAGCACTACAACGCAACGCATTGAGCGTACGGTTGAAGGTGCCGGTTTTATTTTCGGTGTTGTTCTTGACGTGGTTTTCACGGGCGCAACAAGCACCGCCGCAAGCGTAGCAGCCTATACAGAGGACGCGCCATTCAACGCATTGGATACCGTTATCCTTCGTGACGTGAACGGCGAACTGTCTGACCTTAGCGGTTGGAATACGTGGCTCTGCAATCTGCTCGAAAACTGGTCAGGCGGCGCTCCTGCTAGCGGTAACGCTCCTGGTAACGCACTACCATCTGCCGCAGGTGTTGGCGGTGTTGGCGTCACTGCAAGTCAGGACGGTAACATCAACCTCAATATCGGTAGCGTTGGTACTGCATCAACAACTTCCGCTGCCGGAGGTAACTTCCGATTCCAGGTTCGCGTGCCAGTCGGCACCAACAGACGCGATCTTCTCGGTATCCTGGGGAACCAAGATCGCGCGCAGAAATACTCGCTACGATCCGATCTAGCGATCTCAAGCGCGATCTTCAGCACATCACCGAGCAGCCTTCCTGCTGTGGCTATCAACAAGTTCTACGAGAACTATGCGGTCCCCCTCCCGACGGCACCAGATGGTAGCCCACAAGAGGTATTTCCCCCAACATTCGGTACGCTACACTTTCACACATCTACTGTGTCAGAAGCTGCGCCTGCCAATGGATCTACGGTTAACCACTATATTCGTCGGTTGGGTAACACTACCCGATACTTCGCACTTGTGTTCCGTAGTGCTACGTCATCTATCACATCTCCGATCCGTGGTAATGCTGACGCCAACCCACCTACGCTTATTCGTGTCAAGCTCGGTGAGGATACAGTTCTAGAGGAAACGTGGACGTACCGCCGTTGGATTATGTTCGAGCGGTATAAGTACGATCTTCCCCGTGGTGTTGCGGCGTATGACTTCATCCATGACTTCGGTCCCTTTGCTGGTTTTGAAGTCGGGGACGATTACGTGCATAGCCAGGCATTGGTGAACGGGCAGTTTATGGTGACATATCCTGCAACAGGTTCAACGTGGCAAGTGGGTTCTACGCTCACTATCGTTACATCTGACCTGATCTACAGCGAGCCGCAAGTCGCGTCGGTAAGATAGTCGCCATGCCTCTACTCAATGAATCGCTCGCATCGGCACTCGGTAGGCCGGACTTGGCATTTACTGCTGGCTCTGGTGTTGGCACCGGAGCGGCATCTATGCAAGGTGTACCTGCCGGTTTGTCTGCGGGTGTAGGTGCTGATGTAAATGGTCAATTCAGCGGTCCTGTATTGACCCTTATGGCATTGGTTGTAGGTCTTGGCGTCTTTATCTATTGGGTCCGTCCACATCTCGCATAAAGGAGAGAAACATCGTGGAATGGAAGTATCTCATTGGCGGCCTCATTGTTGGGGCTATTGCTGCGATGATCGTATCATCGAAGCAGTCATCTTCGAGTAGCGGCTAATGGATCAGAAGGACGTTATTCTGTTTGCATTGGGCGCAGCACTCGGCTGGTACATTGTCAGGCATCGTGTCAAGACAGGTACTAACGCATGAAGCTGCATATTGATGGTGTAGAAACAGAGGTGCCGGGTGTCGCGCTCGATAACGGTATGTCTATCTACGTGGATCATGCTGGTCAGGTGCGGGCAACGCGCACAGAGCAGCCACCCCCCCCACCGCCAGATGAGCAAAATCTGACTGCGGATCAGAAGCGCATCCGGGATCTGGAAGCGCAACTGGCAGCTAAGAATGCGCCCGCCGATAATGCTGACGGTACTACCGCAGATGAGAACTAACACATTCGCTACAATCGCTGTGGGCGTGTTGGTCCTCGCAGGACTTGCCGTCGCCGTTAGCTCTAAGAGTTCCACCGCTGGGGTTCTTGGAGCTAGCGGTTTGGCATTCAGCAACGTGATTCGCGCTGCCGCGTATGGAAGCGCGCCGACAAAATGACCGCTACGGTTCTTGAGGCGCCCACTTGGTTTCCAATGTTGGAATCAGGTGGGCTGCCTCCTGAACCGCCGATAGAAGTATCTCAATGGTGGCGACCCGATGATGACTGGTGGCTTATGATTGCCATAGGACTGCAAGTAGCCATTGTCGCATTCTGTTTGATAACAGATTACATGGAAATACGCGGTAAAGTAGAAGGAAAGAATCTGTGAGAATCCCTCCGTATGGCTATGTGTTTTTTCTAGCCATCGTCGTTTTGATTGTCATTCTCCTGCTCACTCATGTTATTCATTTCGGTGTATCAGCCGGATAATGGCTCTCTATAATAACGTCACTCGCAGGTTTCAGCATCTCCCTACGGGTGCGCCAGTCGTTCCCGCTCCGGTAGAGAATCAGCGTATTCTTGCTACTGTAGATAAGTTGCGT
>JAODBN010000011.1 GCA_025463965.1 Acidimicrobiaceae bacterium | reverse complement strand
GGTCGCCAGTAGCGGTCGACCCGTCGGTTCCCCGCCCGCACCTCGGCGCCGAGCTCGACGCACTCACGCACCAGGTCCTCGAGGCGATCCGCTTCGTCGTCGCTGATCATGGGCCCGAGGTGCACGTCGCTTCGCGGGTCGCCCACGGTCATTCCCTCCGCCAGCGCCGCGAGGTGATCCAGGTACTCCTCCACGATGGAGGCCGCAACTAGCTGGCGCCCGGCAACCATCCGCAGCTGGCCCTCTCGGGTGAACGCGGCGCTCGCGCCGGCGTGCGCCGCGGTCCGCACCGGTGCATCGTCGAGAACCAGGAAGGCGTTGCTGCCGCCGGGCGCTCCGAGGGTTCTCGTCGAGCAGTGCGACGTCGGGCCGCGTGACAGCGCTTCCTTGAGCCGCCTTTGAGTGCCTGCCGGGCCGCCGAAGCACATCAACGCGATGTGCTCGTTGCTGGCGATCGCCGGATCGAGCTCGCCGGGCGAGCCACAGACCACGTGCAGCACCCCGGCCGGAAGGCCGGCCTCCTCGAACAGTCGGGCGATCGCCACGCCTCCGCACACGACGGTCTCCGGGGCGGGTCGAAGGATGACCGAGTTCCCACACGCGAGCGCAGGTGCAACGTGCTCGAGTGCCCCGAGGAGAGGGAAATACCACGAAGTCGCCACGGCCACCACACCGAGCGCAACACGGCTGGCTACCTCCAGCTCGTCGGCTCCGCCCAGCGTTCGGGCGAGGGGCTCGGCGGCGAGGGCGATCGCCTGGCGCAGTTCCCCCAGCGCGCTCGCGAGCTCCAGCTCGGCCGCGGCGCGTACCTCGCCCGCCTCGCGGACGAGCCATCCAAGCAGTTCGTCGTGGTGGCGCTGCAAGAGCTCCGTGGCCGCGGCGAGGACCCGGGCCCGCTCGGTGCACGGAGATGCTGCCCAGTCCCGGGCGGCGTCCGCCGCCCGGGCCGAGCAGCTGGCTAAGTGCTCAGTGCTCGCGGCGCCCACCCGGCCGAGCTCGGCGCCCGTCGCAGGCTCGGTGGCGAGCAGCTCCCGGGAGGTGACCTCCCAGCTGCCCGTGAAGAACCGGTCGGTCCAGCGCCGCGGGGCGAGAAGCGGGCCGGTCGTCATCGTCCGCTCGAACAGCAGGCCGGTGCAGCCCGGCTCTTCGCGGCCCCGGCGTTCGCCAGGTGGGCGGTCATCCGATCGAGCAGCATCCGGCAGTACCGGCGCCCAACGAGTGCGCTCATGGGGCTCCTTCGTGTTTCGCCCCCGGCTGTCCCGCCCGGGGTTCCCGTGGCTGGAGCTGGCTTATCTTGGGAGAGGAGGTGAATCGGCCACTACCCCGAGAGCCGCTTCTCCCAATCACCGCGGCGAGGTGCCTGCAGACCGCCCGAGCGAGGCGCACAGGAGCGGATCGCCATCGGCCGGCCCCGGTGCTCAGGCGGGAGCCGGCGTTCAGCGAGGGCTGGTGCTCAGCGAGAAGGAGGTGCGTCGCGCGGGCGCTTACCGAGGGCGCGGTCGGCGATCTCCTCGGCTACCTCGCGAGGTGCGCGGCCATCGGTGTCGAGGACCAGCCCGGCCGACTGCTCGAAGGCGTCCGCACGGCGGGCCAGGGTGTCACGGGTCCAACGGAGGGGGTCGTCGCCGACAAAGGGCCGGGCGGTGGCCGCAACGCGGGCGGCGAGCGTCTCCGGACGGGCACGCAGGTAGACCACAAGACCCGAGCGGGCGAGGTCGGCCATCACCTGCGGCCGCTCCACCACGCTCGCGGCGATGCCGGCCACGAACGGCCCGGGCTGGTCGGTGAGGTCCTCGGCGAAGGCGGCCTCGGCGTCGTGAAGACGCTGGGCGCCCTCCTCCGCGAGTCCAAGGAGGTCGCGGCCCTCACGTCGGCGGAGGGCGGCGTCGTTGTCGAGGTAGGACAACCCGAGCAGCGAGGCCAGGCTGGTCCCGATGGCGGACTTGCCGCTTCCCATCATCCCGATGAGGAAGATCCGGCCGAGGACACCCGCCCCGGGATCCCCGGGGCCGTCCATCAGTAGACCCAGACCGTGTCCCCGTAGGGGGCCAGGTTGTTGGCCCAGATCCAGTCGATGGCCTCGTTGCTCACGCGCACGCAGCCGTGGGAGACGGGCACGGACGGCACGTAGCTGTCGCCGTGGATAGCGAAACCCTCGTAGAAGAAGCGGGGCCGCCACAGCGATCCGAGCGAGTCGACCACCATCCCGTCGACCACGCGGTTGATCGCGAACACTCCGGTGGGCGTGGTGGCGACGTTGGTCACCCCGCTCTGAACGTAGGTGTAGCCGCCGCCGGTCGAGGTGTTGAGGACATAGGCGAGCTTGCCGTTCTGCACGAACATCACGAGGTCGTGGGTGAGGTCGACGTCGATGGCGTTGCCCGACGTCGTGCGGGGATGGGGCAGCACGCCGCGGTTGATGGCGTCCTCGGCGAGGGGACCGACGATGCCGGTGGGTGTCAGGCCAGCGACCTTCTGCAGGGCGTAGACGGCCTGCTGGGTGGTGTCACCGAAGACCCCGTTCGGGGTGCCGAGCCAGTAGCCGAGCGCGGACAGTCGCTGCTGGAGGAGTAGCACGTCGTTGCCGGTGTTACCGAGGCTGAGCCGGGTGAGGGCGCCGAAGTCGAGCGGGAGCACCGTGGCGACCTTCAAGAGCGCTCGTGGACTGATGGCCGCTTTGTAGCCGCTGGTCGGTGCGACGAAGGCCCGCAGCGCGACGTTGCCCTGCGTGGGAAAGGCGGCGCTGAGATGTGCCACGCCGGTGGCATCGGTCATGGCCACCGTCAGGCCGAGGAAGCGGCCGCCCACGAACTCCTTCAACGTCACGGCACGGTTCGCGCTCGCCGGGGCAACCGTTGCCACGAACTGGGTGACCACGCCGGGCTTCACCGCAGGGACCGCGGCAGCCAACGTCACGTGCGTCGGCTGGCGGACCACGACTGCGCCACCGGAGTGGCTTGTCGCCGCCGCCGCTGTGCCCGCGGTGGCGAGCCCTGCAGCGGCCGCCACGCCGGCTCCGGCGAGCAGACCTGTCAGCACCGAGCGAGCGAGCACCCGGGCTCTTTTCGCCGACCGTCCCGCCGGGTTCCTGATCACGCGCTCCGCCTCTCGACTCCGGCGCCGCGCTCGGCCAGCGGCCGACGCGGCCTCCTCCGGCCATTTGGGAGCAAGGTTACCTCCCACTGAGCGTTAGCTTCCGGAGGTGGAGCTTGCGCAGTTGTGGCGGTACCCCGTCAAGTCCATGCAGGGAGAGCGCTGCGCTGCCCTCGAGCTCCTCGAGGTCGGCGTCGCGGGCGATCGCGCCCACGGCGTCCTCGACGTCGAGACGGGCCGGGTCCTGTCGGCCAAGCGGGAGGGACGCTTGTTGCTCGCCGATGCGATCAGCGGGCCAGCTGGACCTTCGGTGCGCCTCCCGGCCGCGTCGCACGGCGGGCGGGCCGCGACCGGCGGGGCAGACGGCGACCCAGCTGGTGAGGACACGGAGGGCTTCTTGGGCACAGGCCCGTCGCTCGACCGCGCGCTCAGCGCCTGGCTCGGGCGCGAGGTACGGGTGGTCTCGGTGGGCGACCACGGCGCGGGCACCTTCGAGGGCCCAGACAATTTCGAGGATGAAGGAGCGGGTACGAGCACCTGGGAAGGGCCGCCAGGCTCCTTCGCCGACTCGAGCCCGGTGCACGTGCTCACCAGCTCGAGCCTCTCGGCGCTCGCCGCCGAGCGCCCGGAGATCGACTGGGCGCTCCGGCGGTTCCGGCCGAACCTGCTCGTCGCCTCTGAGGGTGCGCAGCTTGTCGAGTCGGCGTGGGTGGGCCGCCGCTTGATCGTGGGCGGTGCCGAGCTCCTGATCACCAAGCCTTGCGGGCGGTGCGTCATGACGACCCGTGCTCAGCCAGGCGGCATCGTGCGCGAGCTCGAGGTGCTACGCCACCTCTCTTCGCTCCACGAGGCCAGCCTCGGGGTGCTTGCCCGCGTGGTGCGTCCCGGACTCGTAAAGGAAGGAGACCCGGTCAGGCTGGCCGACTGAGACCGCGCTCGAGCGGAGGCTCAAAGCGGTGCACCTCATCGGCGCTCGGCACCTCGTGCACGCTCTGGGCGGGGCCCGGGCGCTTTCGGGTGAGGTAGGCCCCAATGATGGCAGCGAGGATGCACGACCCGGCGCCGAGGAGGAGCCCGACTCGAGGATCGGACGCGGCGATAACGAGGCCCACGATCGGGCCGCCGATCGGCGTGGTTCCCTGGAAGGCCACCTGCCACAGCGAGATCACCCTGCCGCGCATCGTTGGCTCCGCGGTCAGCTGGATGGTGGTGGCGCCGATCGAGATGAACGAGACGCTCGCCCAGCCTGCGATCGCGAGGCCGAGGTAGGCGAGCACGAGCTTGGGAGAGAGGGCGACGAAGCCGAGGGCGAGACCGAACCCCGCGGCGGCGATCACCATCGGCCGCAGGCCCGTCTTGCCGCGCGCCGCGCTGTAGAGGCCTCCGAGCACGGCACCGACACCCATCGATCCGGTCATGAAGCCGTAGGCCACGGAACCGCCGTGGAAGGTGGTGTGCGCGAGCACGGGGAGGCTCACCTGGAACTCGTAGGCGAGCGTGCCCACGAGCGCCATCATCACGAGCGGCACGGCGATTTCCCTCGTGTGCGCGGCGTAGGCGAGGCCCTCGCGGAGCTGGCCCCGGGCACGCGGCGTCGGTTCGCTCGGGCGCAGGGCGGTCCGGTCCATGACGAGGAGCGAGGTGACGACGGCCACGAAGCTTGCGGCATTGAGGAGGAAGCACGTGCCGACCCCCACCGTGGCGATGAGCACGCCCCCGATCGCCGGGCCGACGGCTCGTGCCGCGTTGACCGTCACGGTGTTCAAGGTCACGGCGTTGCGCAGGTGCTCGCGCCCCACCATCTCGCGCAGGAACGCCTGTCTCGCGGGCGTCTCGAAGCTGTTGTTGAGCCCAAGGAGGACGGCTAGCGCGCCCACCTCCCAAAAGTGCACCACGCCGAGCACGGTCAAAAGGCCGAGGGTGAGCGCCTGCACCCCCATGGCGGACTGCAGGATCACCATCAGCCGCCGCTTGTCGATACGGTCGGCCACGACTCCGCCGTACGGGCCGAGCAACAGCACCGGCAGGCTCTGGAGGGCGACCGTGAGGCCGAGGTCCGTGCTCGAGTGGGTGAGCGTCAAGACGAGCCAGGCCTGGGCGGTCATCTGCATCCAGGTCCCCACGAGGGAGATCGACTGCCCGCCGAAGTACAGCCGGTAGTTCGGGACGGTGAGCGAGGAGAAGGTGTTTCGTCGGAGCAAGCGCAGTCGCGACCTCACGGGCGGCGGCCCTTCAGCCCTTCGGCGACCGACTCGAGCACCGGCAGGCCGGCGAGGAGCGCGGCCATCTGGGCGGGGG
>JAODBN010000422.1 GCA_025463965.1 Acidimicrobiaceae bacterium | reverse complement strand
AATCTGCGTCGAGCGCGGGGCTCTCGGCGACCGGCGCCTTCTTGGCCGCGGCCTTCTTCGCCGGTGCCTTCTTCGCCGCGGCCTTCTTGGCCGGAGCGGCACCCTCGGCCGCAGTCGCGGTGCCCGGGAGCGTCTCGTCGGTGAACACCACTACGTCGGCGCTCATCACGTCGTACGCAGTCAGCTGGTCGGCCGGGATGGTCATGACGTGGCCGAGGTTGGAGAAGGAGCGAGCCGCCGTCTCGTCTTTGCGGTCGAGCACCACGAGGACCGTTCCCTCGCACTCGAGGCTCTCGAGCGAGGCCACGGCGTCCTTGGTCTTCGGCACCTCGAAGGTCCACTGGTCGATGAGGCGAACCCCGCCGGTGAGGGCCCGGTCCGACAGGGCACATCGCAGCGCGGCCTGCACCATCTTCTTCGGGGTCTTCTGCGAGTAGTCGCGCGGCTTAGGCCCGAAGGCGACCCCACCACCGCTGTAGTGCGGAGCGCGGATCGAACCCTGGCGGGCGTTGCCGGTGCCCTTCTGGCGGAAGGGCTTGGCGGAACCGCCCTTCACCTCGGCCCGGGTGCGGGTCGAGTGGGTGCCCGCCCGGCGCGCGGCGAGCTGCGCCGTGATCACCTGGTGCAGGAGCGGCACGTTGACCGGGACCGAGAAGACCTCGGGGTCGAGGGTGACTTGGCCGAGTGACTCTCCGGTGGCCGAGGTCCTGGCGACGGTGACCGGGTCGAGAAGGCGGCGCTCCGCCCGCAGCGCGGTGCTCATCGCCCGCCTCCCTTCACGGCGTCGCGGATGACCACGAGGCCGCCGTTCGGGCCCGGGACCGAGCCCTTGACCAAGATCAGCTGCCGCTCGGCATCGGCCTCGACGACCTCGAGGTTGAGGGTGGTCACCCGGGCTGCCCCCATGTGGCCGGCCATCCGAGTTCCCTTGAAGACGCGCGCGGGGGTGGCACAGGCACCGATCGAGCCGGGGGCCCGGTGCTTTTTGTGGTTGCCGTGCGAGGCTCCCTGGCCCTTGAAGTTGTGTCGCTTCATGCCGCCGGCAAAGCCCTTGCCCTTGGAGATGGCGGTCACGTCGACGAACTCGCCGGCGGTGAGGACCCCGGCGTCGATCTCCTGACCGACCGCGTAGCCGTCGGTGCTCTCCACGCGGAGCTCCACCAGGCGGCGGCCGGGGTCGACCCCTGCACGGCCGAAGTGCCCGGCCTCGGGCTTGGTCAGCGCGCTGGCCCTGCGCACCCCGTAGGTGACCTGCAGCGCGGAGTAGCCCTCGCGCTCAGGCGTCTTCACCTGCACGACGCGCACCGGGGACACCTTGACGACCGTCACGGGGACGGCACGGTTCTCCGCGTCGAAGATCTGGGTCATCCCGATCTTCTCGCCGACGATCGCCTTGTTTGCCATCGTGCTCGCTCGTCTCTCCGTAGAACTCGATCTTCTGTCCGGGCACGACGGCCACCGAGGTGCGGTGGCCGAGTGGGACCGGCGGGACGGACAGGCCGTCCCTCTGCATGCGTGCGCTCCGCCGGGAAGACCCCGAGCGGAGCGCTCGTCGTGGGTGCCGGGCGGTCCCCCGCAAACGGGGCACGCTCGGACGTCGCAGTCGTCTTGCCGCGCGAACGCTCGGCAAGCTTGACCATGGTAGCAGGCCCCCGGGGGGCCGACCCAGGGCGGCTAGGCCGACTGGATCTTGATCTCGATGTCGACCCCGGCCGGCAGATCCAGCCGCTGGAGGGAGTCGACGGTCTTCGGCGTGTGCTCGACGATGTCCACGAGCCGCTTGTGGATCCGCATCTCGAAGTGCTCGCGGCTGTCCTTGTACTTGTGCGGCGAGCGAATCACGGTGTAGCGGTGACGCTCCGTGGGGAGCGGCACCGGTCCACGGACCTGAGCCTGGGTGCGAAGCACCGTCTCGACGATCTTCTTCGTCGACTGGTCGACCACCTCGTGGTCGTACGCCTTGAGTCGGATGCGGATCCGCTGGCGCGGGCCGTCGGCCATGTCGATCCCCTCGCTACTTGAGAATCTTGGTGACGACGCCGGAGCCGACGGTGCGGCCGCCCTCGCGGATGGCGAAGCGGAGCCCCTCGTCCATGGCGATCGGCTTCTGCAGCTCGACGGTCATCTCGGTGTTGTCACCTGGCATCACCATCTCGGTGCCCTCGGGGAGGGAGATCGAGCCGGTGACGTCGGTGGTCCGGAAGTAGAACTGCGGCCGGTAGTTGGTGAAGAAGGGCTTGTGGCGTCCGCCCTCCTCCTTCTTCAGGACGTACACGCTGGCCTCGAAGTTCGTGTGCGGCGTGATCGAGCCCGGCTTGCAGAGCACCTGGCCCCGCTCGACGTCCTCCTTCTTCGTGCCACGGAGCAGGACACCGACGTTGTCGCCCGCCTGACCCGAGTCGAGGAGCTTGCGGAACATCTCGATCCCGGTCACCACGGTCTTCTGGGTGGCGCGCAGGCCCACGATCTCGACTTCGTCGCCGACCTTGACCAGGCCCTGCTCGATACGTCCGGTCACGACGGTGCCACGGCCGGTGATGGTCATCACGTCCTCGATGGACATGAGAAGGGGCTTGTCGACGTCGCGCTCGGGCTGGGGCACGAAGCTGTCCACGGCGGCCATCAGGTCGAGCACGCCCTGGGTGGCGGCCGCGTCGCCCTCGAGGGCCTTCAGCGCGGAGACGCGAACGACCGGGGTGTCGTCGCCGGGGAACTCGTACTCGTTCAGCAGCTCGCGGACCTCGAGCTCGACCAGGTCGAGGAGCTCCTCGTCGTCGACCATGTCGGCCTTGTTGAGGGCGACCACGATCGAGGGGACGCCGACCTGGCGGGCGAGCAGCACGTGCTCGCGCGTCTGGGGCATCGGGCCGTCGGCCGCCGAGACCACCAGGATGGCGCCGTCCACCTGAGCGGCACCGGTGATCATGTTCTTGATGTAGTCGGCGTGGCCCGGCATGTCGACGTGCGCGTAGTGACGGTTGTCGGTCTCGTACTCGACGTGGGCGATCGAGATGGTGATGCCGCGAGCCTTCTCCTCCGGCGCCTTGTCGATCTGGTCGAAGGGAGTGAAGGCAACCTTCGGGTTGGCGTCGTGGAGGACCTTGGTGATCGCCGCAGTCAGCGTGGTCTTGCCATGGTCGATGTGGCCCATCGTCCCAATGTTGACGTGCGGCTTGTTCCGCTCGAACTTCTGCTTGGCCATTGGTGGAGACAGCTCCGTCTTGTCTGGGCGGTGCCGCTCCGGCACGCCGTGTTCTGAACTGCGTCGTGATGTGATGCCGGCCGGGGCGGGGGCTCCCGCTCCCAGGCGACTGCAGCCGGCGTGCTCCGGCTCCGGCTGGGCCCTGCCGCTCGGTCCTTACTCCCCCGTCGCCCGGGCGACGATCTCCCGGGCGATGGAGTCAGGGACCTCCTGGTAGGAGTTGAACTGCATCGAGTACCCCGCGCGTCCCTGGGTGCGGGAGCGCAGGTCAGTAGCGTAGCCGAACATGTCGGACAATGGAACCTGAGCCCGGATCACCTGGTTCGATCCTCGCTGCTCCATGCCCTCGACCCGGCCGCGACGAGCGGACAGGTCGCCGATCACGTCACCCATGTACTCCTCGGGCGTGACCACCTCGACCGACATGATGGGCTCGAGCAGGACGGGCCGGGCGGCACGGGCTGCCTTCTTGTAGGCCATCGAGCCGGCGATCTTGAAGGCCATCTCGGAGGAGTCGACGTCGTGGTACGACCCGAAGGTGAGGCTCACTCGGATGTCGACGGTGGGATAGCCCGCCAGCACACCGGACTCCATCGCCTCGCGGATACCGGCGTCGATCGAGGAGATGTACTCCTTCGGGATGACGCCGCCGGTGATCTTGTCCACGAACTCGTAGCCACCGCCGGGACCGGTCGGGTCGAGGCTGATCACCACATGGCCGTACTGGCCGCGTCCACCGGTCTGGCGGATGTAGCGCTCCTCGATCTTCTGCACCGAGTCGCGAATGGTCTCCCGGTAGGCGACCTGGGGCTTTCCGACGTTGGCGTCGACCTTGAACTCCCGAAGCATCCGGTCGACGAGGACCTCGAGGTGCAGCTCGCCCATCCCCGAGATGACGGTCTGGCCGGTCTCCTCGTCGGTGCGGACGCGGAAGGTTGGGTCTTCCTCGGACAGGGAGAACAGCGCCTTGCTCAGCTTGTCCTGGTCGGCCTTGGTCTTCGGCTCGACGGCGACGTGGATCACCGGCTCGGGGAACTCGAGCGACTCGAGGACCACCGGCGCCGAGGTGTCGCACAGGGTGTCGCCGGTCGTGGTGGCCTTGAGGCCGACGACGGCGACGATGTCGCCGGTGTGGACGACGTCTTTGTCCTCGCGGTGGTTGGCGTGCATCTGGAGGATGCGCCCGATCCGCTCCTTTTTGTCCTTGGAGGAGTTGAGGAGTGTGGTGCCCTTCTCGAGGGTGCCCGAGTAGACCCGCAGGTAGGTGAGCTTGCCGACGAAGGGGTCGCTCATGATCTTGAAGGCGAGCGCCGAGAAGGGCGCGTCGTCCTTCGGCTCGCGCACGACCTCGCCCTCGCCGCGCAGCGGGTGGCCGACGGTCGGGGGGATGTCGAGCGGGCTCGGCAGGTAGTCGACGACGGCGTCGAGCATCGGCTGGACGCCCTTGTTCTTGAAGGCGGAGCCGCACAGCACGGGCACGATGTGATTGCCGATGGTCCCCGAGCGGATCGCCCGGCGCAGGTCTTCGCCGGTGATTTCCTCGTCAGCGAGGTACTTCTCGGTGACGGCGTCGTCGAAGGTGGACACCACGTCCACGAGATCGTGGCGGGCGCTCGCGGCAGCGTCGGCGAGGGAAGCGGGGATCTCCTCCACGCTCCACTTCTCGCCCATGCCCTCCTCCCAGATGAGGGCCTTCATCTCGAGCAGGTCGATGACCCCGACGAAGTCGGACTCGGCACCGATCGGCAGCTGGACCACGGCGGGCTTGGCGTCGAGGCGGTCGCGGATCATGTCCACGGTCCGCTCGAAGTTGGCTCCGATGCGATCCATCTTGTTGACGAAGCAAAAGCGCGGGACCTCGTACTTGTCCGCCTGGCGCCACACCGTCTCGGACTGGGGCTCCACTCCGGCGACGGCGTCGAACACCGCGACCGCTCCGTCGAGCACGCGAAGGGAGCGCTCGACCTCGACGGTGAAGTCGACGTGGCCCGGGGTGTCGATGATGTTGACGATGCAGTCGCGCCACTGGCAGGTGGTCGCGGCCGAGGTGATGGTGATGCCGCGCTCTTGCTCCTGGACCATCCAGTCCATGGTCGCGGCGCCCTCGTGGACCTCGCCGATCTTGTAGTTGCGGCCCGTGTAGTAGAGGATCCGCTCGGTGGTGGTCGTCTTGCCCGCGTCGATGTGGGCCATGATCCCGATGTTTCGGGTCCTGGCCAGGGGTACTGCTCGGCTATCGGTGTTCGCCATATGACTCAGCTTCTCGGTTCTCGTCTCGATTGGTGCTCGCAGGTGCCGGGCGTCTCGCCCGTGGGGACCGCCGCTCTCGCGGGTGCGGGGCCGTCCCTGAAGGGCTCCCGCTCACCGGATGGAGTCGCCGGCCCGGCGACCCGGTGATGGGCCCGGTCGTTCGAGACGGGCGCGACGCCCGTCCCGGTCGGACCGGGCCACTCACTACCAGCGGTAGTGAGCGAATGCCTTGTTCGACTCGGCCATCTTGTGGATGTCCTCGCGCCGCTTCACCGCGGCGCCGAGGCCGTTGGCCGCATCGAGGATCTCGTTGGCGAGCCGAAGGGCCATCGTGCGCTCCCGGCGCTGGCGGGAGTAGCTGACCAGCCAGCGGATCGAGAGGGTCGTGGCCCGCCGCGGCCGCACTTCCACGGGGACCTGGTAGGTGGCGCCGCCGACACGGCGGCTGCGGACCTCGAGCTCGGGCCGGGTGTTGTCGAGGGCCCGCTTCAAGGTGGCGAGGGCGTCGCCGCCCGTGCGCTCGCCGACGGTCTCGAGGGCCTGGTAGACGATCCGCTCCGCCAGGCTGCGCTTGCCCCGGCTCAGGACCTTGTTGACGAGCTGGGTGACGAGCAGCGACCGGTAGACCGGGTCGGGCTGGAGCTCACGGCGAGGCGCGGGACCGTTACGGGGCATCTAGGACTCCTTCTTGGCGCCGTAACGGCTGCGGGCCTGGGCGCGGTCGCGCACGCCGGAGGTGTCCAGGGTCCCCCGGACGATCTTGTAGCGGACGCCCGGAAGGTCCTTCACTCGGCCTCCACGCACGAGCACGATGGAGTGCTCTTGGAGGTTGTGCCCGATGCCGGGGATGTACGCCGTGACCTCCATGCCACCGGTGAGGCGCACTCGGGCGACCTTTCGCAGGGCGGAGTTCGGCTTCTTCGGGGTGGTGGTGTACACCCGCGTGCAGACCCCACGGCGCTGGGGCGCGCCGCGCAGTGCGGGGGTCTTGGTCTTCTTGCGCTTCGTCGTTCGTCCCTTACGGACGAGCTGGGCAATGGTGGGCACGCGTTCCCTCTCGGAAAGAACCAGCGGGGTCGCCGTCGCCGGGGCGCGTCAGCCCAGGAGGACAGTCTCGCCATCCTAGGCCCGCCGCCCCGACCTGGGCAACCGCGGTGAGATCGACCGGCGGGCGAAAGACCCACCGGAACGGACAGCTCATTGTAGCGCCGGCCGGAGGCCCGGCGGTCAGCTCCCGGGCCACACCAGCTGGGCGCCCCGGTACAGGGACGCTGTGAGCGTGGTGTTCTCGACCTTTGCCAGGTCGGGGGCCTTGGTCAGCAGGTGGTCTTGCACGAGCGCCTGGGCCTCCGGCCGCCACTCAGCGGTGGTCTGCACCCCCACCCCGGCGCCCGGAAGGCGGTGCTGCTCGGCGAGTGCAGCCTCGAAGTTCCACTCCGCCAAGTTGTGGGTGCGGTCGTAGGTGATCCCTGCCGAGCTCGCCGCGGCACCCTCGGCAGCGACGCAAGACTGGGCGTGGGCGACGCAGTAGTCGAAGGCGTGCAGCTCGGCGCGGAGGAAGTCGGCCGCCGCTCCGGCGTGCTGGCGCACGAAGGTGCCGTTCATGAGCTGCACGTTGAAGGTCCCCGCCACCCCGTAGCTCGAGGGCACGTACTCGCGAAAAGCCTTGTGGGCGGCGCGAAGCGTGATCGGCTCGTTGGAGCGGTAGGCCTGAAGGGCGTCGAACTTGCCCTCGGCGAGCAGCAGCGGGTCGTACGAGGTGTCGTTGACCTGCGTCACCTTGGAGACGTCGACGCCGGCTCGCTGGAGCATCTCGCTGATCGCCACCGGAAGGGTGGTGTGGTAGGCGAGCGTCTTGCCGGCCAACTGGCGCAGGTTCGTGATCGAGGGCTGGGTGAGCAGGGCGTAGTCGGATGTGTCGCCGAAGGTGGCCACGCCGACGACGTTCGCTCCGGCCGACGCTGCCGTGAGGAAGTCCGCGGCACTGCCCTTGCCGGTGACGGTGGCCTTGCCTGACGACACGAGCTCGAAGCCCTGCACCGCGGCCGACGAGGACGCGACGATGTCCACGTTCAGGCAAAGCGCCGAGAAGTAGCCGAGCTGCTTGGCGGCGAGGACGTCGAGAATGCCGGCCGACGCGTCGTAGCCGAAGGCGGAGAGAAAGGTAAGTGTCCCTGCAGCCCGGTTGGCCGCGCAGCGGGCCTTGCTCACGACGACTCGCGTCGCGGACGCCCGGGCCTTGGGAGCACCCGGTGCGCTCGCGCTGGCGCAGCCGGTGATCCCGAGCGCTGCGACCACGGCCACGGCGAGGCCCGCGCTAAGGGGGGCCTGTCGAACCGTTCTCATTGATGCTCCTCGTGTGTCGGGCCGCCCGCGCCCCCCGGCGGAATGGCAGGTTCCTGAATGGGACGAACTGTATACATGATACGACGCGGGTCGCTGCTGGTCAGCGAACCCCGAGTCCCCGCGCGGCTCGATGCCATCCGAGAAGCCACCGCTCGAGCGCGAAGGTCGCGAGCGTAAGCGCAATCCCGATGGCGGCGAGCAGGAGGATCGAGGCGAAGATCGTCGGCAGCTCCGCATACTGCTCGGCGATGACGATCTGGGAGCCGAGCCCGCTCGAGGAGCCGGAAGTGGAGAACTCGGCGACCACCGCGCCGACGACCGCGAGCGGCAAGCAGATTCGGGCCGCCGCGAACAACAGCGGCAGGCTCGAGGGGATCCGCAGGCGCCACAGGACCTCGGCGCGCGAGGCGTTGAGGCTTCGAGCCACCTCGAGCACCTCTGGATCGACCGAGCGCAGCCCCACGAGGCAGTTGATGAGGAAGGGGAAGAACACGACGATGCCGGTGACCACGTAACGCGGCGCTGCGCCGAAGCCGAGTATCAAGGTGAGCGCTGGCGCGATGGCGACGACCGGCGTGACGTTGAGCGCCACGGCGAGCGGCATGATCGCCCGCTCGACGAGGGGCAGCTCGCTCATCGCCACGGCGAGCAGGAACGCCCCATCGCCGGCGACGAGCGCGCCGACGGCGGTCTCGCGAAGCGTCGCCCCGGTGTCCCGGGCGAACAGGCCCGGATGATCGGCGATCTCGCGGAACACCTGCGGCACCGTCGGAAGCACCGACGGGTTATGGAGCGCGACGAGCTGCCAGACCCCGGCGACGACAGCGAGCGCGACGAGCGTCGGAAGCCAGCTGCCGGCCCGCGACGCGCGCCACGCCCGCAGCGCCATCGGCTCGACCGCCGCCCCGGCGCCCGGCGGGCTGTCACTCACTGGGCCTGCTCCCCCGCTGCCACCGCTGCCGACAGCTCCCGGCGCACCACCCGCTCCAGCTCTTGGACCTCCTCGGAGCCCTCGAGCGTGGCGCCGCGCGGGCGCGGAAGCTCGACCGGGACAACCGAGTGCACGCGCCCGGGTGGCCCGGACATGACGATCACGAGGTCCGACAGCACGACGGCCTCGGTGACCGAGTGGGTGACGAAGAGCACGGTCTTTTGGTCCGCCTCCCACAACGCGAGCAGCTGGTGGCGCAGGCTCTCGCGTGTCAGCTCGTCGAGAGCCGAGAACGGCTCGTCCATCACCAAGAGGGAAGGCTCGAAGGCGAAGGCGCGCGCGATGGCCACGCGCTGCTGCATGCCACCGGAGAGCTCGTGGGGCCGCCGGCCGAGCACCTCGCCGAGCCCGACCGAGGTGAGCACCTCTTCGGGCCGGCGGGTCGCCAACGTACCGGCGCGCCGGTTGACCTGAAAGGGGAAGCGGACGTTTTCCAGCACGGTCCTCCACGGGAGCAGCGCCGGCCGCTGCGGGACGTAGCCCAGCCGCTTGTTGGCGCGCGCCTGCTCGGGCGCGTCCCCGAAAAGCGAAATCGTGCCCGCGTCCGCCTCCGCAAGCCCGGCCACGACCTTGAGCAGCGTGGACTTGCCGCAGCCGCTCGGCCCGATCACCGTGGCGAAGCGGCCCCGTGGCACTTCGACCGAGAGGTCGGCGATGGCGAGCGCACGGTCCCGGCCGGATCCGAAGGACTTCGTGATCCCCTCGACCACGAGCCCCAGGCCCGGCCCCCGAGCGGAGCCACCACGCTGCTCGCTCTGGCTACCCATGGCCCGCCGGTTCCCGTCTCTGTCGTGCCGGCGGCCGCCGGCACGCCCAACGTAGTGGGCGGCCCGTTCGGGCAAAAGCTGGCCCCGGGCGCGACGGTGCCCCGGGGAGAGAACCCCGGGGCACCGCGTTTGATCGTGTTGCTGTCCGTCCGGCGACCGCCGGCGTCGTGCGCTAGTAGGTGCCGTCCCCGGTCGGGCCGAGACCGTCGGCAGAGCCGTCGCTCGACTCGACACCTGCCGCGGGGTCCGACCCCGTCCCGGCGTCCGGGTCGAAGGCAGCGCCCTCGGGACCCCGGTAGTAGGACAGCGCTTCGCCGACGGCGTCCTCGGGTGAGCCGTAGCCACCGAAGGGCGAGCCCTCGACGTTGCGCAACCAGGCGGCGAGCTCGTCGGTCCCCGAATCGGCGAGGTCGGAAGACCAGAACGACATGCGCTGGGCCTCCGGTGTCTCCACCGTGACGTTCCGGTACTGGGCGAGGCCACTGCCGGCGGGGATGAGCTTGCCGATGATGATGTTCTCCTTCAAGCCGTACAGCTTGTCGGACTTGCCCTCGATCGCCGCCTCGGTGAGGACCCGGGTCGTCTCCTGGAAGGAGGCGGCCGAGAGCCACGAGTCGGTTGCGAGCGAGGCCTTGGTGATTCCCATCAGTTCGGGACGGCCCTCGGCCGGGCGCTTGCCTTCCTGGACGAGCTCCCGGTTGACGAGCGCATAGCGCTGGCTGTCCACCCGCTCGCCGGGCAGGAAGGGCGCTTCGCCGTTCTCGGCAACGAGCACCCGCCGCAGCATCTGGCGGACGATCAGCTCGATGTGCTTGTCGTGGATGGACACACCCTGGTCCCGGTAGACCTTCTGGACCTCTTCCACGAGGTACTGCTGGGTCTCGCGGATGCCCTTGATCTCCAAGAGCTCCTTCGGGTCCTTCGGGCCCTCGACCAGCGGGTCGCCTGCGGCGATCTCCTGGCCTTCGGCGACCTCGAGGTGAGCGCGAGGCGAGACGGCATAGGTCTCCTCGGTCCCGTCGTCGGCGACTACGGTCACCCGTCGACCGGTCTCGTCTTCCTCGACCCGGACCACGCCCGAGGCACGTGCCAGCACGGCAGCACCCTTCGGGGTACGGGCCTCGAAGAGCTCGACCACTCGGGGCAGACCGTGGGTGATGTCCTCACCGACGATGCCGCCGGTGTGGAAGGTCCGCATGGTGAGCTGGGTTCCCGGCTCGCCGATCGACTGTGCAGCGATGACCCCGACCGCCTCGCCGAGCTCGATGACCCGGCCAGAGGCCAGGCTCTTGCCATAGCAGGCGGCGCACACGCCCTGGGTGGCCTCGCAAGTGAGGACCGAGCGGACCCGGATCCTGTCCAGCGAGGGGTCCTCGGCGAGGCGTGCCACGTCGGTGTCCTCGAGCATGGTGCCCGCGGGCAGCTCGGTGCCGTCCGAGAGCGCCACCGGCTCGACGAGGACCCTGCCGTAGGCGCGGGTCTCGAGGTAGGAACGACGTCCCGCCTCGTCCTGCACGACTCCCTCGATCCAGATGCCACGGGTGCTGCCGCAGTCGTCCTCGCGGATGATCAGCTCCTGGGCAACGTCCACGAGGCGCCGGGTCAGGTAGCCCGAGTCGGCGGTACGAAGGGCGGTGTCCGCGAGGCCCTTACGGGCGCCGTGGGTCGAGATGAAGTACTCGAGAACCGACAGTCCCTCGCGGAAGGAGGAGACGATCGGGCGAGGAATCATCTCGCCGCGCGGGTTGGACACGAGGCCCTTCATGCCGGCGATCTGGCGCACCTGCTGAGGGTTCCCTCGAGCGCCGGAGTCGACCATCATGTCGAGCGGGTTGAAGGCCACGGTGGCGAGGTTGCGCTCCATGGCGCGACCGACCTCGCTGTTGGCCGAGGTCCAGATCTCGATCTCCTTCTGGCGCCGCTCGTCGTCGGTGATGATGCCCCGCTTGAACTGCGACTCGGCCTTCTCCGCCTCCTTCTCGTAGCGGTCGAGGATCGCCCGCTTGTCCGGAGGGGTCTTGACGTCGTTGATGGAGATGGTGAGACCCGAGCGCGTGGCGAAACGGAAGCCGAGGTCCTTGATCCGGTCGAGGCTCTCGGCGACGACGGCGCGCGGGTAGAGGGCGGCCAGCTGCTCGACGATCGAGCCGATGCTGGTGGCACGCTTGCCGATGACGTCGTTGACGAAACCGAAGTCCGGGGGGAGCGCCACGTTGAACAGCACGCGTCCGGGAGTGGTCTCGATCGACTCGGGCTCCTCGCCCACGTCGTCTCCGTGCCGGCGGCCGTGGACCTTGACGGGGTAACCGTACGGCCCGCGCCGAAGCGTGATCTTGGCGTGCAGTCCGACGTCGCCCGCCTCCCAGGCAGCCTCCACCTCGTGCAGACGGCGGAACACGCTGCCCTCACCGGGCTCGCCATCCTTGACGAGGGTCAGGTAGTAGGCGCCGAAGACCATGTCCTGGGTCGGGACCGTCACCGGCCGGCCGTCGGCCGGCTTGAGGACGTTGTTGACCGAGAGCATGAGGATCCGGGCCTCGGCCTGGGCCTCGGCCGACAGCGGCAGGTGGACCGCCATCTGGTCGCCGTCGAAGTCGGCGTTGAACGCGGTGCAGACGAGGGGGTGGATCTGGATCGCCTTGCCCTCGATCAGCACGGGCTCGAAGGCCTGGATGCCAAGGCGGTGAAGCGTCGGTGCCCGGTTGAGCAGCACCGGGTGCTCCTTGATCACCTCGTCGAGCACGTCCCAGACCTGGGCACGGCGACGCTCCACCATCCGCTTTGCGGACTTGATGTTCGGAGCGATCTCCACGTCCACGAGCCGCTTCATCACGAAGGGCTTGAACAGCTCGAGCGCCATCTGCTTGGGAAGCCCGCACTGATGCAGCTTGAGGGTCGGGC
The DNA here is from genome assembly GCA_025463965.1 of Acidimicrobiaceae bacterium. Classification (GTDB taxonomy): domain Bacteria; phylum Actinomycetota; class Acidimicrobiia; order Acidimicrobiales; family Bog-793; genus JAODBN01. The sequence continues at coordinate 4,669 of JAODBN010000422.1, read as the reverse complement.
CGACCACGATGACCGAACGGCCGGAGTAGTCGACGCGCTTGCCGAGCAGGTTCTGGCGGAACCGGCCCTGCTTGCCCTTCAGCATGTCCGAGAGGCTCTTCAGCGGGCGGTTGCCCGGACCGGTCACCGGCCGGCCGCGACGCCCGTTGTCGAAGAGGGCGTCTACCGCCTCTTGGAGCATGCGCTTCTCGTTGTTGATGATGATCTCGGGCGCGCCGAGGTCGAGCAGCCGCTTGAGGCGGTTGTTCCGGTTGATCACCCGGCGGTAGAGGTCGTTCAGGTCGGAGGTGGCGAACCGGCCACCGTCGAGCTGGACCATCGGGCGAAGGTCGGGCGGGATCACCGGGACCGCTTCGAGGATCATGGCGCCGGGGTCGTTCACCCGGCGTCCGTCGTCGTTGCGGCGGTTGAACGCCGAAACGATCTTCAGCCGCTTGATCGCCTTCTGCTTGCGCTGGGCGGACAGCGGGCGGCGGCCCTCGCTCGGGTCGATCGCCTCGCGGAGCTTGACTTCCTCCTCGTCGAGGTCGATCCGGGCGATCAGGCGCGAGATCGACTCGGCGCCCATGCCGCCTTCGAAGTAGTCGCCGTAACGCGAGGAGAGCTCGCGCCACAGCAGCTCGTCTTCGACGATCTTGCGGGAGTGGAGGTCCTTCAGCTCGTCGAGTGCCCGCTTTGCAAGGGCGACGTCCTGGTCCGCGCGCTCGCGGACCGCAGTCACCTCGCGCTCGACCGCGCGCTGGCGGGCGCGGATCTCGGACTCCTTCGCGCCCTCGGACTCGAGGGTGGCGAGCTCGGCCTCGAGGGCGGCGAGCCTGCGCTCGACGTCGAGGTCACGGCCACGCTCGATCTCGGCTACCTCGGAGGCCAGCTCGGCCTCGAGGTTCGGCAGGTCGGTGTGGCGGCGCTCCTCGTCCACCCAGGTGACGAGGTAGGCGGCGAAGTAGATGACCTTCTCCAGCTGCTTGGCCTTCAGCTCCTCGCGAGCTTCGGTGCCCATGAGGAGGTAGGCCAGCCAGGAGCGGGTCCCGCGCAGGTACCAGATGTGGACTACCGGGGCCGCCAGCTCGATGTGGCCCATCCGCTCGCGGCGGACCTTCGAGCGGGTGACCTCGACGCCGCAGCGCTCGCAGATGATGCCGCGAAAGCGCACCCGCTTGTACTTTCCGCAGTAGCACTCCCAGTCCTTGGTGGGACCGAAGATGCGCTCGCAGAACAGCCCGTCCTTCTCCGGACGAAGCGTCCGGTAGTTGATGGTCTCGGGCTTCTTGACCTCGCCGTGGGACCACGTCCTGATGTCGTCCCCCGTCGCCAGCCCAATTCGGAGCTGATCGAAGTCGTTGACGTCGAGCACCTAGAAACCCCTCTCCGCCGCGCGGCGCGCGTCCTCCTCGTCCGAGCCCCGCTCATTGCGGGAGATGTCGATCCCGAGCTCTTCTGCCGCTCGGTAGACGTCCTCGTCGAGTTCGCCCATCTCGATTTCCTCGCCAGAGGTGCCGAGCACCTCCACGTCGAGGCAGAGCGATTGCATTTCCTTGATGAGAACCTTGAAGCTTTCGGGAATCCCCGGCTCGGGGATGTTCTCTCCCTTGACGATCGCCTCGTAGACCTTCACTCGGCCGAGGACGTCGTCGGACTTGATGGTGAGCAGCTCTTGGAGGGCGTAGGCGGCTCCATACGCCTCGAGAGCCCACACCTCCATCTCCCCGAAGCGCTGGCCGCCGAACTGGGCCTTACCGCCGAGGGGCTGCTGGGTGATCATCGAGTACGGCCCGGTGGAGCGGGCGTGGATCTTGTCGTCCACGAGGTGCGCCAGCTTCAGGATGTACATGTAACCGACGCTGATCGGGTTGTCGTAGACCTCGCCGGTCCGGCCGTTGAACAGCAGGGCCTTGCCGTCGGGACGGATCTGACGGGCCGTGCCGTCCGCCGAGTCGTAGTTCAGGTTCTCGAAGATCTGCTGGATCGTGCGGTGACGACCGGCCTCGTCCTCCTCGTCCCAGTGCGCACCGTCGAAGACGGGCGTGGAGATCCACACCGCCGGGTCCGTGCGCGGCCGAGTCTTGGACTCGGTTCCTCGCACGGTCGCCTCGCCGGACGCCGGGGCGCCCTCGCCGGCCTGCCAGCCCCAGCGGGCGGCATAGCCGAGGTGGGACTCCAGCACCTGGCCGACGTTCATCCGGGAGGGGACGCCGAGGGGGTTGAGGATGATGTCGACGGAGGTCCCGTCCTCGAGGTAGGGCATGTCCTCGATCGGCAGGATCTTCGAGACGACGCCCTTGTTGCCGTGGCGTCCGGCGAGCTTGTCGCCCTCGGAGATCTTGCGCTTCTGTGCCACGTACACCCGCACCAGCTGGTTGACGCCGGGCGGAAGCTCGTGGGAGTCGTCACGGGAGAAGACCCGGACGTCGATGACCTTGCCGTACTCGCCGTGGGGCACCTTGAGGCTCGTGTCGCGAACGTCGCGAGCCTTCTCGCCGAAGATCGCCCGCAGCAGGCGCTCCTCGGGTGTGAGCTCGGTCTCGCCCTTCGGGGTGACCTTGCCGACCAGGATGTCTCCCGGGCCGACCTCGGCACCGATGCGGATGATGCCGCGCTCGTCGAGGTCGGCGAGGATCTCCTCGGAGAGGTTCGGGATGTCCCGGGTGATCTCCTCAGCGCCGAGCTTGGTGTCCCGGGCGTCGACCTCGTGCTCCTCGATGTGGATCGAGGTCAGCACGTCGTCGCGCACGAGGCGCTCGGACAGGATGATCGCGTCTTCGTAGTTGTAACCCTCCCAGGGCATGAAGGCCACGAGAAGGTTCTTGCCGAGCGCCAGCTCACCGTGATGGGTGGACGGGCCGTCCGCCAGCACCATGCCCTCGACCACGTCCTCGCCTTCGGCGACGAGCAGCTTCTGGTTGATGCAGGTGTTCTGGTTCGAGCGACGGAACTTGGACAGCGCGTAGACGCGCCGCCCGAGCTCGGCACCGTAGCGATCCTTCTGGTTCGCCTTGTACTCGACGGTGACGAGGTCACCCGAGACCTCGGTGACCCGCCCGGCACCCTCGGCGACGATCACCTCGCCGGCGTCCTGGGCGGCGCGGGCCTCGATGCCAGTGCCGATGTAGGGCGCCTCGGGAACGAGGAGCGGGACGGCCTGCTTCTGCATGTTCGCACCCATGAGGGCACGGTTGGCGTCGTCGTGCTCCACGAAGGGGATGAGCGCCGTCGAGACCGACACGATCTGCTTCGGCGACACGTCCATCAGGTCGACCTCAGCCGGGGGCACGAAGTCGACTTCGCTCGTGGTGCCGTACGACGTCGTCGTGGCACCTACACGCACGCCAGCGCCCTGCGGGCCGCGGCGCACGAGCACGCGATCGCCCGTGAACAGGCCGTCGCGGTCGAGGACCGCCGAGGCCTGGGCGATGACGTACTCCTCTTCCTCGTCGGCGGCCAGGTAGACGATCTCCGCGGTGACCCGACCCTCGACCACCTTGCGGTAGGGGGTCTCGATGAAGCCGTGCTCGTTCACCCGGGCGTAGGTGGCCAGGTGGCCGATCAGGCCGATGTTCGGGCCCTCGGGGGTCTCGATGGGGCACATCCGCCCGTAGTGGGAGGTGTGGACGTCTCGGACCTCGAAGCCCGCGCGCTCACGCGAGAGGCCTCCTGGGCCGAGCGCCGACAAGCGCCGCTTGTGGGCCAGTCCCGACAGCGGGTTGTGCTGGTCCATGAACTGCGAGAGCTGGCTCGTGTCGATGAACTCCTTGATCGCCGCCACCACCGGGCGGATGTTGATCAGGGTCTGCGGGGTGATCGCCTCCACGTCCTGGGTCGTCATGCGCTCACGCACGACGCGCTCCATCCGGGAGAGGCCGATACGCACCTGGTTCTGGATCAGCTCGCCGACCGAGCGGATCCGCCGGTTGGCGAAGTGGTCCTGGTCGTCGAGGCGGTAGCCGGGCTCGCCGTTGGCGAGGTGAAGCATGTAGGTGGAGGCGGCGAGCACCTCGCTTGGGCTCAGCACGCCCTGGTGCTCGTCGGGCCGCTCGATCTCGGGGCCGAGGATCTCGCGCAGCTTCTCGATCTCGGGGCCGAGCTTGCGGTTGAGCTTGTAGCGACCCACCCGGGTGAGGTCGTAGCGGCGCGGGTTGAAGAACGCGTTCTCGAAGTAGGCGCGCGCCGACTCCAGGGAAAGCGGCTCGCCGGGGCGGGCGCGCTTGTAGATCTCGAGGAGCGCATCCTCGCGGGTGGTGACCACCTCACGCTCCTTCTCCCACTGGCCGGAGAGGAAGTCGAAGTGACGCACGAAGCGCTCGAGGAACGCGTCGTCCTCGTAGCCGAGGGCGCGCAGCACGACGAACAGCGACAGGCGGCGCTTGCGTGCGACGCGGGCGCCAGCGGTGACGTCTCGGTTCGGCTTGGCCTCGACGTCGAACTCGATCCACTCCCCGCGGTAGGGGTGGATCGTGCCGGTGACGATGGTCTTGGCGTCGCGGCCCGGCTGGAAAATCACACCGGGCGAACGGACGAGCTGGCTCACGACGACCCGCTCGGTGCCGTTGATGATGAAGGTGCCCTTGTCCGTCATCATGGGGAAGTCGCCCATGAAGACGGTCTGCTCCTTGATCTCACCCGTGTTGGCGTTTTGGAACTGGGCCCGCACGAAGATCGGTGCGGCGTAGGT
>JAODBN010000416.1 GCA_025463965.1 Acidimicrobiaceae bacterium | reverse complement strand
CGGAGCTCCAGCTCGGCGACGACCTCGGAGCCGACCTGTCCGCCCGCGCCGGTCACGAGGACGCGCATCGCGGCGCTCAGGAGCCGGCGCCGTTCCAGGACCCCTCCACCACCGGCGAGCGGCCGATCAAGGGGCGCCACCAAGCCTCGTTGTCGGCGTACCAGGACACCGTCTCGGCGAGCCCCTCGACGAAGGGCACCTCAGGGCGCCACCCGAGCTCGTCACGGATCTTGGTCGAGTCGAGCAGGTAGCGACGGTCGTGGCCGGGACGATCGGGGACGATCGTCTTCAAGGAATCGGGCTGGCCGCTCGCCTTCAACACGGCGTCCGCGATCTCCTCCACGCTCGCCTCCACCCCCGACCCGACGTGGTAGGTCTCGCCGAGGCGACCCCGCTCGAGGACGAGCTCGATCGCCCGGCAGTGGTCGATGACGTGCAACCACTCGCGCCGGTTCTGGCTGGACTCGTACAGCGGCAGCGGCTCGCCGGCGAGCGCCCGGGTGGCGAAGAGCGGCACCACCTTCTCGGGGAACTGGTACGGCCCGTAGTTGTTGCAGCAGTTGGTGATGGTGGCCGGGAGCGAGAACGTCTCGACATAGCTGCGCACGACGTGGTCCGAGCCGGCCTTGGAGGCGTTGTACGGCGTCCGAGGGCGGTAGGGCGAGTCCTCCCGGAACGACTCGGGGCTGTCGAGGTCGAGGTCGCCGTACACCTCGCAGGTCGAGATGTGGTGAAAACGTGGCGTTGCTGCGCGACGGACCGCCTCGCACAGCGCCTGGGTGCCGAGCACGTTGGTGCGGAAGAAGCGAGCGGGATCGAGCACCGCCAGGCTGTTGTGGGACTCCGCGGCGAAGTTCACCACCACGTCGACTCGACCATGGCCCAGGAGGTGCTCGAGCAGCTCCTGGTTGGCGATGTCGCCTCGCACGAACTCGACTCGCCCCTCCTCGAGGAGCGGCGAGAGGTTGGCCACGTTCCCGGCGTAGGTCAGCGCGTCGAAGGCGACGACGGAGTCGTCGGGGTGCTCGGCGACGTGATGGCGGACGAAGTTCGAACCGATGAAGCCGGCTGCGCCGGTGACAAGGATGCGCACGGCCCAGCAGGGTAGTCGCCCCGCTCCGTCGCTCCGGGCGCCGGAGGCCCGGCTCCGACCCTCACGGGTCGGCGACGGCCGGTCGGAGATGGACCACGTCCCCCTCCTCGAGCGCAGTCACCTGGCCGTCGGCAAGCCCGAGGAGCAGCCGGCCGTCGTCGGCGACGTCGAGCGCGTCGCCGGTGAGCACCACGCCCGAGGCCATCTCGATGCGGACGCGCCGTCCGATGGTGGCGCACGCCTGACGTCGCTCGGACGCCAGCGCGCCAGCGGCTGCGCCGTCTCCGGACACGAGCGGTCCGTATCGCCGCTCGAGCGCCCCGAGCAGCTCGTCGAGCAGTCGCTCGGCGTCCGGAGCCGAGCCGGCCGCCTGCGCCAGCGACGCGGCACCCTCCGGAAGCGGGCCGGCCCAGTCGAGGTTGAGCCCCAGCCCGACGACGAGTGCCCCGTCGGCTGCCCGCTCCGCCAGCACCCCGGCGAGCTTGGCTTCGGCCCCGTCAGGGCCTGCGGTCGTGAGCAGGTCGTTCGGCCACTTCAGCGTGGGAAGCACGCTGGCGACCCGCCAGCAGGCCTCCCGAGCGGCGAGGGCGACGCAGGCGACGGCGAGGGAGGCCATCGACGGCTCGGGGGGCCGCAAGAGGACCGAACAGAGCAGGCACCCTCCCGGAGGCGCCGACCAGGCCCGGCCCCGGCGTCCGCGTCCGGCCGACTGCTCGCGGGCCACCACCACCAGCCCCTCAGCGCCGCCCGAGGCGGCGAGGTCCAGCGCGACCTGATTGGTCGAGCCGACGAGCGCGAGGCGCATGATGTTCGTGAAGCGCCCTCTGCCCGAACTAGCCTCCCCGCCTGGGCCAACCGGCCCCACGAAGTCCTGCCCCGGATCACCGGGGCCCGTCCCCGCCGGTCCGGCGGGGACGACAGGCTGCTCCACGGGGCAGACGATAGGTCCGGAGCGGCGTTTGTTCGACAAGGTGCTCATCGCCAACAGAGGCGAGATCGCGGTGCGGGTCGCCCGCACCTGTCGCGAGCTCGGCATCAGGAGCGTCGCCGTCTACTCCGAGCTCGACCGCGACGCGCTGCACGTCCGCCACGCCGACGAGGCCTACCCGCTTCCCTCGGAGGCGGGCCCTCGCTCCTATCTCGACATCCCGGCCCTCGTCGAGGTGATCGCGGCGTCCGGCGCCCAGGCGGTGCACCCGGGTTACGGCTTTCTCTCGGAGAACGCCGAGGCGGCGACGGCGATCGCCGAAGCCGGAGCGGTCTTCGTCGGTCCCCCGCCGTCGGTCATCGAGGTGATGGGGTCGAAGATCGGCGCCCGCAAGGCCGCCGAGGCCGCGGGGGTGCAGGGGGTGCCCGGGAGGAACGACCCGGTGAGCTCGGCGGCGGAGGTGTTGGCCTTCGGGGAGGAGTTCGGCTGGCCGGTCGCCATCAAGGCCTCCTACGGCGGCGGCGGGCGCGGCATGAAGGTCGTGGCCGGCCCGGCAGAGGCTGCCGACGCGCTGGACAGCGCGCGGCGGGAGGCGGCGGCCTCCTTCGGGCGCGACGAGGTCTACCTCGAGCGCTATCTCAGCTGGCCGCGCCACGTCGAGATGCAGGTGGTCGCCGACCGGCACGGCAACGTGCTGTGGCTCGGCGAGCGGGACTGCTCCTCGCAGCGGCGTCACCAAAAGCTGATCGAGGAGACCCCCGCGCCCGAATTCCCCGACGAGGCACGCCGGGCGATGGGCGAGGCCTCGGTCGCCCTCGCCCGGGCGACGGGCTACGAGAGCACCGGAACGGTCGAGTTCCTCTTCCAAGACGGCCGCTTCTACTTCCTCGAGATGAACACCCGCCTGCAGGTCGAGCACCCCGTCACCGAGATGGTGACCGGCCTCGACCTCGTCGCGCTCCAGCTCTCGATCGCAGCGGGCGAGCCGCTCGGGCTCACCCAGGAAGAGGTGGAGCGCACCGGACATTCGATCGAGGTCCGCCTCAACGCCGAGGACCCATCCGGCGGCGGGTTCACCCCGAGCCCCGGGACGCTGCGGCGGTTCATCACCCCGTCGGGGCCGTTCGTGCGGGTAGATGCCGGCTACGAGGCCGGCGACACCGTGAGCCCGGCCTACGACAACCTGATCGCGAAGCTCGTGGCCTGGGGCCCCGACCGGGAGGTCGCTCGTCGGCGCATGCTGCGCGCGCTGTCCGAGACCGTCGTCGAGGGTGTGGCCACCACCGCGCCCGCCGCCCAGGCGATCCTCGAGCACCCCGATTTCGTCGCGGGGACCCACTCGACGCGCTTTGTCGAGGAGCGCCTCGACCTGTCGGGGATCGCTCCGGTTCCGCCCGCCGGCGTGGCACGGCCGGACGGCCGGGTACTGCGCGAGGTCGACGCCGAGGTCGACGGCCGCCGCTACCGCGTGCGCCTCTACGTCCCCGCGGTCGCAGCGGAGCAGGAGCAGACGGCGGCCGGACGACGGCGCTCTGCCCACGGCGCGGCCAGCGCCGGGGACGGCACCATCGTCGCCCCGATGCAGGGAACGATCGTCCAGGTCCTCGTCGCCGAGGGGGACGAGGTCGCCGAGGGAGACGTCGTCTGCGTCCTCGAAGCGATGAAGATGGAGAACCCGGTCCGCTCCCTCGCCGCTGGCACCGTCCGAGAGCTTCGGGTCTCCCCCGGGGACGCGCTGGGCCCAGGCGACATCATCGCCGTCGTCTCCTAATCGCCGTCTGCGTCCGATCTTGCTGTCGGACGCCTCCCAGGGCTCGCCTCAGGCGATCGCCGGCCCCTCGGCAGCCTCGATGGGCCCGGCGGGAAGCACGAGCCAGGAGATGACGGCCGAGGCGAAGAGGATCACGTAGACGACGGTGAACGCGGTCGTGTCGCCGTGGACGCTGGCAGTGGCCAGCACCTCGGTGGACGGGTGCGGGCGATCGAGAAGGAAAGACGCCGTCGCGCTGGCAGCGATCGTGTTGAGAAGCGCCGGCCCGAGTGCCCCGCCCACCTGCTGGGCAACGTTCGGCAGCGCGGAGGCGACTCCGGCGTCCGCCGGGTCTGCACCGGCGGTCGCCACGTTCATGGCCGCCCCGAAGACGAGCCCCATCCCGAAGCCCACGATCAGCAGGCCCGGGAGCACGTCTGCGACGTAGGTGCTGTGCACCGCGATCTGGGACATGAGGACCATGCCAGCGCCGCCGAACAGCATGCCCGGAGCGACGAGCAGACGCGGGCCGATCCTCGGCAGGAGGACGGTGCCCCCGACGGTGGCGGCGATCATGATCGTTCCCACCATCGGCAAGAACGCGAGTCCCGTCGTCACCGGCGAGTAGTGCAGCGTCTCCTGCAGGTAATAGGTGAGGAAGAGGAACACGCCGAACATGGCGACGGCGACGAGGAGCACCGACAGGTTGGCTCCACCTCGGCCCCGGTCCCTGATGACCCGCGGTGGCAGCAATGGGTGCTGGGTCCTCACCTCGAGGAGGCCGAAGAGGCCGAGCAGCACCACCGAGGCGGCGAGAAGGCCGATCGTGACCGGGCTCGACCAGCTCCTCGTCTCGGCTTGGGAGAAGCCGTAGACAAGAAGGACAAGGCCGCCGACCGAGGTGATCGTGCCCGGAATGTCGAGATGCACCCGCGCGGCCCGCTGCTGGTCGCGCAGGAACACCCACCCGCCGATACCCGCGCCGATGGCGAAGACGACGTTGACGTAGAGGCAGAACCGCCAATTCAGGTACTCGGTGAGAACGCCGCCGAGGAGAAGCCCGACCGCTCCGCCGGCGCCGGCGATCGCGCCATAGATGCCAAACGCCCTGCTGCGTTCGCTCGGCGAGACGAACGTCGTGGTGAGGAGCGAGAGCGCGGATGGGGCGAGGAGCGCCCCGAACACCCCCTGGGCGGCGCGGGCGATGACGAGCATCGCAAAGCCGTTGGACGCGCCGCCGATCGCCGAGACCGCGGCGAACCCGACCAGCCCGATGAGGAAGGTCCGCTTCCGCCCCAGCATGTCGGCGAGGCGCCCCGCGAGCAGCAGCAGGCCGCCGAAGGACAGGGCGTAGGCAGTGACGACCCACTGGCGGTCCGCATTCGAAAAGCCCAGGGCGTGCTGCGCTGACGGAAGCGCGATGTTCACGATGGTGGCGTCGAGCACGACCATGAGCTGCGCGGTGCCGAGCACGGCGAGCACCCAGCCGTGGTGGCTCGCGCTGGCATCGCTAGCAGGCGAGCTGGGGGCACGGGTGGCTTCGGGCGAGAGGGTCACGATTGCTCCGTTCTGAAGTCCCAAACGGAAAACGCTAACGGGGCCCACCCGCGTCCACGCTCGTCGGGAGACCGCCAAGCATGCGAACAGGCCGTCTACGGTGAGCCTCCAGGAGGACGCGCTAGACCAACAGGCGGCGGCGGATCTGGAGGGTCAATGGACGCGGACGGGGCGAAGGAGACGGCAAGGCGGACGGTGTCCGCCCGCGCCGATGAGCTGGTCGCACTCTCGCACCGGATCCACGCCCACCCCGAGATCTCCTTCGAGGAGGACCGTGCGGCAGCCTGGTGCGGAGAAGCGTTGAGCGATGCCGGGTTCGATGTCGAGGCGGGCTCGGCCGGGCTTCCGACCGCCTTCGTCGCTACGGCGGGCTCCGGGCCGCTCACGATCGGGATCTGCTGCGAGTACGACGCGCTCCCGGGAATTGGCCATGCCTGCGGCCACAACGTCATCGCCGCTTCGGCCGTCGGCGCAGGCCTGGCGCTCGCCGAGCTGGCCGACGACCTCGGTATCACGGTGAAGGTGCTCGGCACCCCGGCCGAAGAAGGCGGCGGCGGGAAGATCACCATGCTCGAGGCAGGCGCCTTCGACGGCCTCCACGGGGCGATGATGGTCCACCCCTGGCCGACCGAGCTGATTCAGATGCCGTGCCTCGCGGTACGCCACTACGACATCAGCTACACGGGTCGATCGGCTCACGCCTCGGCTTTCCCCGAGCTCGGAATCAACGCAGCCGACGCGATCACCGTCGCCCAGGTGGCGATCGGACTCCTCCGTCAGCACGCCGAGCCGGGAAACCAGGTGCACGGCATCGTGACCAACGGAGGGATGGCTCCGAACATCGTGCCGGGCTTCACAGAGGCCAAGTACTACGTGCGAGCCCCGACACTCGAGGCGCTCGAACGCTGGGACGAGCGGGTCCAGCACTGCTTCGAGGCCGGAGCGATCGCTACCGGCGCCTCGCTCGAGGCGGTTGCACAAGGACCCGCCTACTCGGAATTCCGGCTCGACGAGCCGCTGGCGGCCGCATATAAGGCAAACGCCGAGCAGCTCGGCCGGCGGTTCCCGGATCCGCCGGAGCACGCGGTGCCCGCGTCGACTGACATGGCCAACGTCTCGCTGGCTCTGCCCTCGATCCACCCGACGCTCGGTATCGACTCCCTGCCGGCGGTCAACCACCAAGCCGAGTTCGCCGAGCACTGCGCATCCCCCGTCGCTGATCGCGCAGCGCTCGAAGGAGCCTCGGCCATGGCTTGGACCGTCATCGACGCTGCCACCCGAGACGAGCTTCGCGACCGGCTGCTCGCGACGACCTACCGGCACGGAGTCTGAGCGGCTGAGCCTCACAAGAAAGCGCGGCGCTAGCAATTCTCTGAGCTAGATCGGATCACTGCAGCGCCATAATGATGGCCGGCGTACCGCCGGCGAGAACGGCTACCGGGGCGGCACGCGTATTGGCGGAGACGGCGCAGTAGTTGCCCCTCCTGCAGCGGGAGTTCTAGGGGGCGCATCGTCGATCGATGTCGGTTCTGGTACCCGAAGGAATCGGAATGGAACGTCGGTCCGCCTTGCCGCGGACGGCCGCGGCGATGGACAGCACGGCGACGATCCCTCCCCCGACCTGGATTGCGTTGAGTCGCTCGCCGAGGACGACAAGCGCGAGCACGGACGCCACGAGCGGATTTCCCGCCGTCACGATGGAGCTCACGGACACCTCGACGTGGCGGTGCGCGTAGTTGAAGAGTAAGTGCCCTGTCCCGGGTACGAGCGTGAGAAGGAGGAGCCAGAGCCAATCCGATGCGTGCGTCGGCATGAGCGTCGCGCTAGAAAGCACCGCAACTGGAGTCATGAGGGCGGCCGCAACGAACATGACGCCGAAGGTGTAGCGGCCCGGGTCGACGTCCGCTCCGATCGCCTGCTTGGCCGCGAGCCAGTACGCGGTGAACGCGAGGAGCGAACCGGCAGCGAGCGCATCGCCGATGAGTTGGTCACCGTGGGGCACGCCGCTCCCGACAGCCACGGCGATGACTCCCGCGATCGACAGAACTGTCCAAGCTGCCAACCTCACGCCTACGCGCTCGCCGAAGATGCGCCCGGCGACGAGGAGCACTAGGGCCGGCTGGAGCGCACCGATGACCGTAGCGACCGCGACGCTCGTGAGCTTCAGCGAGCCGAAGAAGAGCGCGATGTCGAGTGCAAGAAACAGCCCACCGAGAAGCGAGGCCCGGAGCGACGCGAGACCGAAGGGCCGCCGCCGGATTACTAGGAGCACCCCGAGAAGCGCCACTCCCATCCAGAGTCGGATAAAGGTCACCGGGACCGCGGAGAGGTGAGTCTCGCGAACGAAGAGCCCGGTGAACCCCCAAGCGATTGTCCCCAGGATCGCGGCAAGGAGCCCGGACCTCGCGTCCCCTGGGCTTGCCTCACGGGCAGGTCCGAGCGGCGCTGCTCCGCCGCTGACTGCGCCCGAGCTCACAGCGAAGCCGCGCACGCCGTCGTAGCCGGACGCGCGCTGCGCTTCACTGGGCTCCGGGGGATTCGCCCCTCGCTCGGCTCTTGTCGGACGGGGATTTCGAGGACTGGCGTACAGACGTTGCGCCAAGCTCCCACGAGCTCGTCGAAAGCACGTTCGGGCCACCACCGGTCACCACAACGTTCTGCTCGACATGAAATATCCCGAAGTCAGTAGCGAAGCCGGGCTCGATGGTGACGACCATCCCCGCCTCGAGGACCGCGTCGTCGTCCAGGCTGAGGCTCGGCGGCTCCGTCGTGCTCAGGCCCAGTCCGTGACCGACCCGACCTGCGAGGCCTGAAACCGAGGAGGTGAGAGGAAGGCGGAGCTGACCGATCGCCTCCTCACAGAAAGCCGCGATCTCGCTGACCGGCGCCCCGGGGACCGCGAGCGAGACTGCGTGGCGAGTAATAGCCGAGATCACTGCCTGCGCGTCGAGCTGCTCGGGGGACGGACCCCCGATGACCGCAGCCCGGCTGAAGTCCGAGCAGAAACCCGACATGGAGCATCCTGCGTCGAGCCACACCATGTCGCCCGGCTCGAGCTCCCTCGAGGTGCCCGGGCCGGTGGCGAGGTCGTAGTTGCCTGCTCCCGAGGTGATGACCGCCCATCCGTTCCCGGCACGCGACGCGAGTTGAGCGAGCATGACCCGGCGCGCTGACTCTTCAGTCATCCCCGGCTCCAGGGACGAAAATGTCAGCTCATAGGCCGCCGACGTGTGCTCGCAGGCAGATCTGATTGCTTCGATCTCGTCGGGGGACTTTCGCATCCTTGCTTCCCAGATCGCAGGCGACCCGTCGACGACCCGAGCCGGAGCGAGGGCGGCTCGGAACTCCTCGAATCCGAGATAGTCGAGGTCCAACCGGAGCTCGCGGCTGAGCTCCATGCCGACGGCAGAGTCGCCCAGACCCCGATCGAGGAGCAACCGGCCAAGCTCCTCGGCGGGTGGCACGCCGAGCCGTGTGTAGACCCTCACGTCGCCAACCCAGGAGAACCGCCTCGCCTCGAAGGCGCGGCCACTGTGGACGACGAGCGCGAGGTCGCCGTGTTCCGGCACGAGGAGAAAAAACGGGCGCGCCGGCGTCCGCTCGACGCTTGGGTACCCACTGAAGTACGAGAGATTTGGCCCGGACAAGAGCAGCAGCGCGTCGAGCCCGTGCTTTCCCATTGCCCCGCGCAGCGCAGCGACTCGTGACTGTGCAATCGAGTCCGGCACTGGGCCCCTCCCGGTCTCTCAACGCGATCGCGAAACCTGCCTCGGCTCTTGCATCGTAGTCTCACGTCAGACAAGATTCAGCGACGACCACCTCGAAAGGTGCCAATGCCGAGCCTCGCTCCTACGTGGAACCCCACCGCCGAGCTGGAATGCCTGCGCTGTGGAGCGCGTTCGGACCTGGCGCCGGAGTGGCACGGATGCCGCTCCTGCGGCGGCCCACTCGTCGTCTCCTACGGCAAGGTCTCGCTTCCTTTTGGCGCCGATGGCCTCGACGACAACATCCGCCGCCTAGGCGCCGCCCTTCTCCCGCTCTCCGACCCGCTCATCGATCTCGGACAGGGTTCGACCCCGCTCGTTCCACTCCCCCAGGTGGGCCCACGTACCTGGGCCAAGGTCGAAGGTCAGAATCCGACCGGAAGCCACAAGGACCGCTTCCACGCCGTGTCTGAGTCGATCGCCAGCCTCCTCGGTTACACGCGCGTCGTTACGTCGTCGACGGGCAACCACGGCCTCTCCTGCGCCGCGTTTGCTGCGGCCGCCGGAATGCGGGCGCTCGTGTGCCTAGACCCCGAGGCCACCTCGGCCGTGCGCACGCAGCTCCACTGCTACGGGGCGCGGATCGCCGTCGTCCCCGGAGCGGTGCGCGAGATCATCACTCACCTGACTGACAGCGGCTGGTACCCAAGCACGAGTGCCGACCCCGCGCTCGTCGGTCGGGGGAATCCGTTCGGCTGCGAGGGATACAAGCAGATCGCCTACGAGATTGTGACGGCGCTAGGTCATGCTCCCGACGTCGTGGCGCTCCCTGTCGCGAGCGGGGACACCTACTACGGGATCTGGAAGGGCTTTCGCGAGCTCCACGAGCGGCTCGACCAGCAGATGCCGCTCATTCTCGCCTGCCAGCCGGTCGGTGCCGCGCCTCTCGCCCTCACGGAACGAGAACACAGCGAGTCGTCACTGACTGTCGAAGACCCTGTTTCGCTTGCCTTGAGCGCTCGCGACGCCCGGTCCGGATGGCACGCCACGCACGCCCTGCGAAGCGACGGCAAGGTGATCGAGGTCGCCGAAGAGGAGCTCATCTCCGCGATCCGGACGCTCGGCGCCGCCGGGATCTGCGTCGAGCCAGCCTCCGCGCTCGCGGTTGCCGGCCTTGAGCAGGCGCGACGGACTCATCCTCTCGCCGACGACGCCGAGGTCGTGTGCGTCCTCACCAGTTCGGGGCTGAACTGGGCGGAGCACCTCGAGGTCGCGCTCGGGAGGCCGCCGGTGCTCGACACAGCCCAAGCGCTTCTCGTCGCGGGGGAGGTCGGTGGCCGTTGAGCGCTTCCCCGAGCGATCGGGCTCATCTGCGCCTCCTGCCGTCAACCCAAGGGTGGCCCGGGTGATGCGGGGAGACCTCGTTATCACCGGCCGGATCTTTCGAGGCTCGGCAGAAGGACAGTCGCAGGGCTGGATCCTCGTGAGATCCAACTTGATCGCGCGCGTTGAGAGCGGAGTCCCGCCTCCCTTCGACGACGGCACACGCTTCGTAGATGCCGGGCAGCGCACGGTCCTTCCGGGACTGATCGATTCACACGTCCACGTGGTCGGTCTGACGCGAGGCGGGTACGAGGTTCCCGGAGACCCCTACCGCCTCGGAGCCGACGTCTTGCGCCTCGCCCGGGGCCTCAAGCAGGTTGTCGCGACGGGCATCACCACCATTCGCGATTGCGGCTTCCCCCATCACGGCGTCTTTGCGTTGCGGGACTCGCTCGACACCCGACTCGGCGAGGCGCCCCGCCTCGTCCTGTCCGGGCGCTCGCTCTCAACGAGCGGCGGTCATGGAGTCGATCTCGGCGTCGAAGCAGACGG
Organism: Acidimicrobiaceae bacterium; assembly: GCA_025463965.1. Lineage (GTDB taxonomy): Bacteria > Actinomycetota > Acidimicrobiia > Acidimicrobiales > Bog-793 > JAODBN01. The sequence continues at coordinate 14,217 of JAODBN010000416.1, read as the reverse complement.
TGCGGACGGCTTCCGCCGAGCGGCTCGAGTGGAGATTCGGGCGGGCGCCGACTGGATCAAGCTCATGGCGACAGGAGGAACCGCAACGCCGGGGGAACTGCCATCCGACGTGCAGATGACGAGCGAGGAGATCACCGCCGCCGTCGAGGAGGCGCATCGGCGCGGACGACGCGTCTGCGCCCACACTTCGAATGCGACCGGCGCCCAGATGGCGGTCGCCGCGGCTGTCGACTCCATCGAGCACGGCATCGAGCTGCAAGAGGAGACCGTCGCCGAGATGGCTGAGAAGGGCATCTGGCTAAGCCCCACCCTCGCCTGCTCGGTCGTCGAGGCCGAGAGCTCCGACGACGACGGGATCCCGCGCTATGTCAGGGAGAAGGCCAAGGCCATCTTCGAGCGGCAGCAGGACTCCTTCCAGCGAGCCCTCGCGGGTGGCGTGCGGATCGTGGCATCGACCGACGCCGGCCCTGCCTACCTTCCACTGGGCACACAGAGCTTGGGCCAGGAGCTCGCGACGATGGTGCAACTCGGGATGTCACCTGCGCAAGCGCTCGACGCGGCGACCTCCTCGCCTGCCCTGATGCTGGGGCTCGAGGATTCGGTCGGCCGGCTGCAGCCGGACATGGTGGCCGACGTGCTCGTCGTCGATGGTGACGCACTCGCCGACGTCCGGTCGGTCGCATGTCCGTGGCTCGTGCTCAGAGACGGCGTAGTCGCCCACGGGAAGGAGCGGGTGTGAGCGAGCCGGACCGGGGAGCCGCACGCGGAGAGCACCGTCCAGGCGAGCCCGGGAGGCTCCAGGCGCCCGAGCGCCCGACTCAGCCCGGGCGGCGGCTTCTCGACAATCTACGACGACGCCCTCCCCAGCAGGTTCCCGCTTTCGGGTCCGACCATCCCGGCCCGAGCCCGGAACGCGCCGTGGTGATCGACGGCGTCAGCCGGAGCTTCACGGGGCCCTCAGGAACCATCGTGGCGCTCGAGAAAACGTCGATCGTCACCAAGAGCGGCGAGTTCGTGACGTTCCTCGGTCCGAGTGGATGTGGCAAGTCAACGCTTTTCAACATCGTCGCGGGGCTGCTGCCGGCATCGACGGGATCCGTCTGCATCGACGGGCGGGACGTGACCGGGCTCACCGGCCACGTCTCATACATGCTGCAGCGCGACCTCCTCCTCCCGTGGCGCAAGGTGATCGACAACGTCATCGTAGGGCTCGAGGCGATAGGTCGGCCGAAAAACGCCGCCCGTGCCCAGGCGCGCGAACTGCTCGACCGCTTCGGTCTCAGCCAGTTTGCCGACGTCTATCCTCAGCAAATGTCAGGCGGCATGCGACAACGTGCCGCGTTCATCCGGACGATGCTCTTCCCCCGGGACGTTCTCCTTCTCGATGAGCCTCTCGGGGCGCTCGATGCGCAGACCCGACTGATCATGCAGGAATGGCTCCTACAGATCTGGACCGAAGAGCGCAAGACGGTGCTCTTCATCACCCATGACATCGATGAGGCGGTGTTCCTCTCCGACCGGGTCTACGTAATGAGCGCGCGTCCGGGACGGATCATCAACGACGTTCGCGTCGACCTGCCGCGACCGCGCACCGCAGACATCCGCACGAGCGAGGAGTACTTCGAGATCCGCAGCACGTTGCTGCGCGACATCCACGGCGAGAGCGTGAAGGCCTTCAACGAGGGGGTTCGTTAGCGATGGACCCCTCACGGCGGCTGCTGCGGAAGCGCTCGCGACGGGGTGGCGCTCGCCTGGCGAGCGCGTTGCCCTCCGTGGCGCTGCTCCTTGTCCTCTTCGGCGGGTGGCAACTCTACGTGAGCGTCAAACACGTGAACGAGGTCATCTTGCCCTCACCCTGGGAGGTCATGCGCTCGCTCGCAACGAACAAGGACCTGCTCGCCACCAACCTTCTGGTCACGGGCGAGGAGATCGTGCTCGGCTTCGTCATCGGCGCCCTCGCTGGCATCGTGCTCGGCGTCCTCATCACCTACTCGAAGGTGCTCGAACGCGCGCTGTTCCCGCTCGTCATCGCCTCCCAGGTCATACCGATCTTCGCCATCGCCCCGCTGCTCATTATCTGGTTCGGTTTCGGCATCACGCCGAAGGTGCTCATCGCGGCCCTCATCGTCTTCTTCCCGATCTGCGTCAACCAAGTGGAGGGCCTCCGTTCGGCGGACGAAGGGGCGGTACACCTCATCCGTAGCTACGGCGCAAGCGAGGTCCGAGTGTTCTGGATGGTCCGGCTGCCGACGTCGGTTCCCTTCGTCCTCGCCGGCATGCAGATCGGGGTGACTTTCAGCGTCATCGGTGCGGTAATCGCAGAGTGGGTGGGCGCGCAGAAGGGCCTCGGCGCGCTCATGCTTTCGGCGGCTTCCCTCAGCAACACCCAAGTCGTGTTCGCCGCAATCGTCACCGTCGCCGTCGTCGGCATCGTCTTGTTCACCCTCGTTCGGGTCGTCGGCGACTTGCTGTTCCCTTGGCAAGCCAAGTCGACCAAGAGCTGACCAGTGACCGTTGCCCGGCAGGAGCCATGACCTCGCTCGACGAGCAAGGCGAGGGCGCCATCGTAGAGCTCTCGATCTCGTCTCTGCCCGAGGTCGTCCACGGGCGACTCGACCAAATCCGCTGGCTGCTCAGCCACGAAGGACTCGGCGCGGGCGTTATCGCGCAGCCGGCGAACTACCGCTATCTCACCGCTTCTGGAACCAACGGTGGCAATGCGCTCCTGATCTTCCCCGACCGCCTGCTCGAGACCAAGGCCACTTCAAAGAACGTCTGGGAGGGTCTCGCGCGCGTCGGGTCTTCCGGCCTCAGCGTCGGCTCGGATTCTCCCCGACACTCGCTCCTCGGGCGGCCGAGCGCGGACCTCTCGGCCGCGCTCGCTGGCCTCCGCCGGCAGAAGGACGCGACCGAGCTCGCAGCCATCACGCGAGCCGCTCGGATCGTGGACCGCGGGCTTGAGGCCGCCCGCGAGGTCCTCTCGCCGGGCGTTGACGACTTCAGCCTGCTCGCCGCGGCGCGCGCGGCGATGGTGGCAGACGCTGAGGAACCGATTGACTGCGGCTACAACATCGGGGTGGGAGCGGCTGGAGCAGACCCAGACGCCCGCTGCTCGGGCTCGAAGGCTGAGGAGGGTGCCCTCGTCTTCGTCGACCTGTACCCGCGGGTCGGGGCCTACTTCGCCGATGCGACGCGTACGTTCTGTTCTGGCCGACCCCATCCAGAGGCTGCCGCCGCCGTGGACGCACTGTGGGCCGCTCTCACTGAGGCTGCGAGGTTGCTCCGCCCCGGCGTCGAGGCGGCGGCCGTCGACCGGTGCTGTCGCGCCGTGCTCTCGGAGCGCGGCCTTGCGGCGGACTATCCCCACCACACCGGTCATGGCGTCGGGCTGGAGCAGCAGGAGCCGCCATGGGTCGTGCCGGGATCGACCGACGTGCTCGTCGCTGGTGACGTCGTTGCACTTGAGCCGGGCATCTACGGCGATTCCTTCGGCATGCGTGTGGAGGAGCTTTTCTTGGTCACCGACGACGGCGAGCCGGACTTGCTCAGCTACGCCACCCGGGCCCTCGAGGTGACTGGGTCCCGAGATGCCTGAGCGGGTCGCGGTGGTGACCGGCGCGGCGAGCGGAATCGGTCGCGCCACCGCCGCTCGGCTGGCTTCCGATGGTTGGGCCGTCGTCGGGATCGACGTGGACAGTCGAGTGCAGGAAGCCGACCACGGCGGGGGCGGCTATCGCGGCTTCCTCGCCGACGTTCGCGACGCTGCCCTCGCCAAAGAGATCGTCGCGGAGACTATCGAGACCTTCGGCAGGATCGACGCCCTCGTCGCGGCTGCCGGCATCGAGCGCGACGGGCCCCTTGAGGACCAGGATCCAAGCGACTGGGACCTCGTCATCGACACCTGCCTGAAGGGAACGCTCGCCTACTGCGCAGCCACCGTTCCGCATCTCCGGTCGAGCGGTGACGGAGGCATCGTGACCTTCGGCTCCGTTCTCGGTCGTGCCGCTCTGCCCGGCTGCGGCGTGTACGCGGCGGCGAAGGCCGGCCTCGAGGCGCTCACCAGGGCTCTCGCCCTCGACTTTGCGCCCTCGGTCCGAGTTAACTGCGTCGTCCCCGGCACGACCGACACGCCGCTTTGCTGGCAGTCGGTCCCCGAAGGAGAGCTGGCGCAGGCCAAGCGCCTCGCTGCCGGTGAGATCCCCCTCGGTTTCGTCGCAGACCCCGCCGATATCGCCAACATCGTGGCGTTTCTCCTCTCGACAGAGGCGCGCTTCGTCACGGGCCAGAGCATCGTCGCCGACGGCGGGACCCTGGCGAAGATTGCATCCTCATATTGAGTGCCGAACATCGCCTGGCACCTCAGCGTATCAACGACTTAGACCAGACAATCAGGAGGGACAAGATGAGTACACGGAGCCCTATTCACCGTCGCTGGGTAGCACTGGGCGCGATCCCGGCTGCAGTGGCGCTAACGGCAGGACTTTCCAGCGCGGCATCCACCGGTCAGGGCTCAGGGCTTCGCCATCGAGCAGTGGCGATGACAACGGTGACGTTCATGGGGGACTACACCCCGGCGTGGCCGGCGCAGGTCCCTTGGAATGTGGCCATGAGCAAGGGCTGGTTCAAGGATGCCGGCCTGAACATCGTCTACAACCTCCCTCCGACGAATGCCGCGCCGGCCCAGCTGGTCGGGGTCGGCAAGGAGGACGTGACTGTCAGCTACACGCCCGACACCCTCACCGCGGCGTCGAAGGGCCTCGACGTAAAGGCCCTCGCCGCCATTTGGGACCGCAACGTCGAGGGCATCGAGACCTTCGACCCGGGCGTCAAGACGCCCCAGCAGCTGTCGGGCAAGAAGGTGGCCATCTATGACTTCCCGATGGCCCAGCTGAACTGGAAGACCTTCTCCACCCACTACGGGATCAAGAACGTGCAGATGGTGAGCGAAGGAAACTACGGCGTTCCTATCCTGCTCGCGGGCAAGGCGAACGCGATCGATGGCGCCGCCGGCGGTGAGCTCACGGACTCCCAAATCCGCCAGCACAAGAAGGCCACGTTCTTCGTCTACAACCAGGCGAACGGGATCCCTAACTTCTACTGGTTCATCATCGACGCCAACGGAAGCTGGCTGAAGAAGCACTCAGCGGCGGCGAAGAAGTTCGTGGCGGTGATGGAGTGCGCGACGAAGTGGTCTGCGGCGAACCCTGCGCAGGCGGCGGCCATTTACTACAAGACGAACCTCGCGGCGGGCAGCGAACAGCTCGCTCTGCAGGGTTGGAAGGACATCGTCGGCCTCGAGACGAAGCCGTTCGTGGCGAACAAGCCGACGGGCTACATGGACCCTTCCATCTGGACTAGCTACCTGCACTTCCTAACAAAGGCGAAGTTCCTCACCTCCTCTGTCAACCTCAGCAACGTACTGACGAACAATCAGTACGTGCCGTCCTCGCTGCCGTCTAACTGCGCGTCGATCTAGGAGCGATTGTGAGCACGCACGCGGACAACCGCGCCATTGCCGTGAGCGGGCACAGTGAGCGGTTTGCCGATGCTTCAGTGGCCCGATGAGCGGGCCAGAGGCTCGGGTCGGCGCGGCGGGGATATCGATCCCCGACGCGCCGGCTCCGGCCGGTGAGTACGTCGGAGCCAGGCTCTCGGGCCGACTCGCTTTTGTCTCGGGGCAGATCGCGCTGGCCGATAACGGCGACATCGCGACCGGGCGCGTCGGCGACGATGTCAGCATCGAGCAGGCGAGGGACTTGTGCAGGCAGGCAACGCTCAGCTGCCTCGCCCAGCTGCAACGCCGCATCGGCTCGCTCGACAACGTCTCCGGCATCGTGAAGGTCACCGGCTACGTCCGGTCGGCGCCCGGCTTCGAGGACCAGCCGGCGGTTGTCGACGGCGCATCGCAGCTTCTCATCGAGATCTTCGGTGAAGCCGGGCGGCATGCCCGCGCGGCCATCGGGGTCGCTGAGCTCCCCCGCGGAGCGCCGGTCGAGGTCGAGCTCATCGCCGAGGTCGTCGATGGCCTCGCATGAGTGCCGCAGCTGCGGGAGCACCCCCCGACAGCGAAGTGCGGAGAAGCGTGGTCTGCGACCGTGGGACGCAGTGAGCGGAGGCGATCGGTGAGACTTCGCGGCGCGCGTGCCCTCGTCACGGGATGCTCGACCGGCATCGGTCTTGCGACCGTCGAGGCGCTCGCGGAGGAGGGGTCCGAGGTGTGGGCCACCACCCGTTCCGAAATGAGCCCTCGCTCGGCGCTCCCGAGCGGAGTACAGGTCGTCGCCCTCGACCTCACCGACCCCACGCAGGTAAGTCGGCTCGTGGATGAAATCGGTCCACTCGACCTGCTCGTCAACAACGCCGGCTATGGCGTCGAAGGAGCCGTGGAAGAGGTCGGCGACGAGGACCTGCGGGCGCAGTTCGAGACGAACGTCTTCGCGCCGTGGCGGTTGTGCCGGAGTGTGCTCCCCGCGATGCGCGCCAAGCGTAGCGGTGTAATCGTGAACGTCTCCTCCTTCGGAGCGCACGTGCCCTTTCCAGGCATCGGTGCCTACCGCAGCTCGAAGTTCGCCCTCGAGGCGATGACCTGGACGCTCCACCTTGAGGTCGCTCACTTCGGCATCCGGGTCATCGCCATCGAACCCGGGCTAGTCCAATCGGCCTTCAACGAGAACTCCGTGACAAGCGTCTGGGACGGCGATGGCATCAATCCCTACGACGAGATGCGCGCTTCGATCGCCGTCGCCTACCCGCGCATGTCCCCCGAGGCGCTCGACTCCCGAACCGTCGCGGACCGGATCGTGAGTGAGATAGCGACCGAGACGGGCCCGCTGCACGTGCCCATCGGGGAGGACGCCGAGCGGATGATGGCAGCAGTCGCCGCCGGGGAAGGTCCCTACCACCGCTACCTCGTCGAGAATCTCGGCTTCGCGTGGTTGCCCGCAGCTGGCGGAGGCTCATCCGGTGTCATCTAGCGCTCCGCGCCTTCCAGTCGTCGAACCGCCGGCCGCGGCCGTAGAGTTGACGGACGTCGCTCGCAATGAGCTGCCGGCGGTCGGGAGAGCCCGCACCCAAGGAGACGGAGTGATGGGTCACCAGTGAAGCCCGAGGTCAAGCCCGCGGCGCCAGCGCAGTCGCAACGGGAGGCCCGTCGGCCAGTGCAGCGGCTCCGACCCGTCGAAGTCCGCCCTGTGAGCGAAGTTGTCGCCGAGCGACTCGAGGCGCTCATCCTCGACGGCACGCTTCGAAGCGGCGACCAGCTGCCGACAGAGCCCGACCTTGCCCGCGCGCTCAAGGTGGGGCGCTCGACGATCCGTGAGGCAAAGCGCGCGCTCATTGCTCGCGGGCTTCTCGAGTCACGCCAGAAGCTCGGCACGTTCGTCCTCGGCCCTCCCTCGGACCCGGCGAAGCTTGGCAGCCTGCACAGCCTGCTGACGAACCCCACGCTTCCCGACCTCCACGAGAGCCGCCAGATCGTAGAGGTTGGCGCGATCCGACTCGCAGCTATGCGCTGCTCGAGCCGCGACATCGCCGATCTCTACGGGGCGCTCGAGGAGATCGGCGAGGAGATCGATGCTGGGCGCGAGGACGCTTGGTGGCGACTCGTCGGCTTCCACCGGAACATCGTCGCGGTGGCGAACAACCGCGTGCTGCTGTCGATATTCGACCTCACGGCCCATCTCATCAGCAGCTACCAGGTCCCCGCTTACCTCACGCTCGCGGAGCTGAAGCTCGAGCTCGAGTCACACCGGGAGCTCGTCGACTACCTCGCCCGGCGCGACGCCGAAGGCGCCGCGCGCGCGATGTTCCTCCACCTCGAGGCCGCCGAAGAGCTTCGGCGTGAGGCCGTTGAGCACGTCGAGGTCTCCGAGAGTGGCGAGGTCGGCGGGAGCGCACGTGCTCGCCGGCGAACCCCAAAGCGGCCTGTTCATAACCCCAAGGACTGAGATTTGAGGATGAGGTGATTTCGTGCACATAGTACGAGTTGAGCATCGAGACGAACCCGCGCCAGTCGTAGGCGTCGCGAGCGGGGACCGGTTCTACCCGCTGCGAAGCGTGGCGCGGCTCTCCCAGCTCTGGGCGATGCGGCTCCAGGACCTCCGCCCCCTTGTCGAGGCCGCTGTCGAGGGGGAGGACTCGATGCCCTCGGAGGACGTCCACCCGCTCTCACCGATCGACGGTCGAACTGAGCTTTGGGCGGCGGGAGTCACCTATGAGAAGTCCCGACTCGCTCGCGTCGAGGAGAGCGAACGCGCGGCGAGCGTCTACGAGCTCGTCTACGACGCGGAACGGCCGGAGGTCTTCTTCAAAGCCGCGGCGTGGCGTGTCTCCGGCGACGGCGATGCGATCTCCGTAAGGGAGGACTCCACGGTGACGGTTCCCGAGCCCGAGGTCGCCATCGTGTGCAACCGGTTCGGGGAGGTCGTCGGCCTGAGCACCTGCAACGACGTCTCGTCACGCTCGATCGAAGGGGCGAATCCACTCTAAATTCCCCAGGCGAAGTGCTACCTCGGCTCCTGCGCGCTCGGCCCCTCGATCCGACCGATCTGGGAAGTGCCCGACCCTTATCAGCTCGCGATTGAGATGGAGATCCTCCGTGAAGGCGAGAGGGTCTGGGCGGGAAGTGCCAGTACGAGTCAGCTACGCCGCCGCTTCGAAGACCTCGCGCACTACCTGTTTTACGCCGATGTCCATCCCGACGGCATCGTTCTCACCACCGGCACCTGCCTCGTCCCCGAGTCGCCCTTCACCCTCGGGCCCGGCGACGAGGTGCGCATCGAAGTGGCGGAGGTAGGACTCCTCAGAAACCATGTCGTGCGTGGGCTCGAAGCGTTCCTCGCAGTCGCGCCTGCCAGTTTGCTGGCCGCCGTCGAGGCCACGTAGCGCCGGGAAAGGTCGCTGACCGGCGGACCATGGAAGCACCCCCGGTGCCCGTCGTAACGCGAGGCCGTTTGGATGCGGAAATGACTTTCGGTGACCGGACGAGTACCCAACGGCTGTTCGCCTTGCTCGGCGGGGCGACCTAGGCCCGGACAGCAGACCGCCGCGAGCAGGCGCTCGCGGCAGTCGATCGCTGTTCTGGGGTGGTTCGAGTGGCTCCGCCGAACGGGTCGAGAGCCAGCCAAGGCTCAGACGCTGACTGGCGCGGCCTTGGGATGCGGCATGCACAGCTGGTCGTACTCGGCGATCACGATGTCGCCGGCGTTCTCACCGCAGGCCGGGCAGTTCGGGTCCCGGCGGACCTTGAAGGTCCGGAAGGACTGCTCTAGGGCGTCGTAGGCGAGCAAGCGTCCGACCAGCGGCTCTCCGATGCCGAGCAGCATCTTGATCGCCTCAACGGCCTGCAGCGAGCCGATGATGCCGGGAAGCACGCCGAGGACGCCGGCCTCGGCGCACGAGGGCGCCAGCTCAGCGGGCGGGGGCTCCGGCACCAGGCAGCGGTAGCAGGGGCCGTTGTAGGGGTCGAACACCGTAGCCTGGCCCTCGAAGCGGAAGATCGATCCGTGCACGATCGGGGTGCGCGTCAGCAGCGAGGCGTCGTTCACGAGATAGCGGGTCGGGAAGTTGTCCGTCCCGTCGACGACGAGGTCGTACTCCTCGAAGAGGTCCACGATGTTGTCGGCCCCGAGGCGCACGTCGTAGGTGGCCACGTTGACATCGGGGTTCATCGCCGTCAGGGCCTTCTTGGCCGAGTCCACCTTGCGCTCGCCGATCCGGTCCAAGTTGTGCAGGATCTGGCGCTGCAGGTTGGAGGCGTCCACGACGTCCATGTCGACGATCCCGAGTGTGCCAACCCCCGCAGCGGCGAGGTACATGGCTGCCGGGGATCCGAGGCCGCCTGCGCCGAGCAGCAGGACCTTGGACTCGAGCAGCTTCTGCTGGCCCTTCTCACCGATCTCGGGGAGAAGCAGGTGCCGGTGGTAGCGGTTCCGCTGGTCGGCGTCGAGGACTCGGGGCTCGGACCACTTGTGGCCCTCGTCCTTCCACTGGTTGAAGCCCCCGGACATCGACACGACGTCTCGGTAGCCGAGGTCTTGCAGCGACTTGGCGGCGAAGGCCGAGCGGTTGCCGCCAGCGCAGTAGACGATGATCGGCTGCTCCTTGTTGGGGATGCGGCCTTCGATTTGGAGCTCGAGGAAGCCACGCGGCAGGTGGAGCGCGCCAGGGATAGCGCCCTGCGCGTACTCGTCTGCCTCCCGCACGTCGAGCAGCGTCGATCGCGTCAGCCGCTGCTCGGCCTGGGCCGGCGTGACCTCTTGGATCTCCTGTCTGACCTGGGAGAGCAGGTCCCGTACACTCGGCATGCTCAACGCTCCTTCTCCGGCTGGCGGCTGCTTTGCTTCCCGTGGCCGTTTGGTGGCGCCCCCGGCGGCGGCCGCCGCACGGGCCGTCCTCAGATGAAAACACTACCAGCCAGGTCAGCATTCCCGACTGGCGAGGTCGAGTGAGCCCATTCGCCGAGACGAGCCCCGGTAGGGTCCTCCAGATCGACCTCTACGAAGTGCTGCGGCGCCGCCGGATGACCCGAAGCTTCGCCCCCGACGAGCTCGATTCCGCCGTGCTCGAACGGATGCTGGACGCGGCGCGGCGCGTGCCCTCCGCCGGCTTCACCCAGGGCGTCGACCTGCTTGTGCTCACCGAGAAGGTCTCACGCGCTCGTTTTTGGGAGCTCTCGTCGACCGCCGAATGGCGAAGCGGCTCCTCCCAGGCGGCCGGCCTGCTCGCTGCCCCGGCGATTGTGCTCCCACTCGCGGATCCGGACGCCTACGTCGCCCGCTACCGCGAGCAGGACAAGGCCGGCTCGCGCTTGTCCGGGATCTCCGAGGAGTCGTGGCCCCTCCCCTACTGGCAGCTCGACGCCGCATTCGCCGCGTTGGCGATCTTGTTGGCCGCCGAGTCCGAGGGCGTCGGTGCTCTCGTCTTCGCGTTGCACGACCACGCCCCCGCGGTCCTCGACGCGTTCGGGGTCCCGAAGGGCCGCCAATCGGTCGGCGCGATCGCCCTCGGCCAGCGCGACGGCGGCGACGGTGCCTCTGGTTCGCCGACCAGACGAATCCGGCGGCCTCTTGAGGACGTAGTCCATCAGGAGGCCTGGTGACCATGGTGAACAGTTGAGCGCGGGAGCCCTGGACCCCAACGACCCGCGCCAGTACGACGAGCTGGCCGACACCTGGTGGGAGCCAAGAGGTCCCCTGGCGATGCTCGCCTGGATCGCTCGTGCCCGCGCCGCTCTCGTGCCGCCGACCGAGCAGCCCGGCGCCGTCCTCGTCGACCTCGCGTGTGGGGGCGGCCTGCTCGCCCCGCACCTCCAAGGCAAGGGCTATCGCCACCTCGGCCTCGATCTCACCTTCTCCGCCCTCGAGCGCGCCGCTGCCCACGAAGTCGTGGTGGCCCAGGCCGACGTCGGGTCCCTCCCGCTCCCAGACGGCTGTGCCGACGTGGTCTGCGCAGGGGAGATCCTCGAGCACGTCGAGGACCTTCCCGGCACCGTGGCGGAGGCCTGCCGGGTGCTTCGCCCGGGCGGAGTGGTTGTGCTGGACACGATCGCGGCGACCTTGCGGGCGCGCCTTATCGTGATCGAGCTGGCCGAGCGGCTCCCTGGAGTGGCCCCGAAAGGGATCCACGACCCGCGGCTGCTCGTGGACCGCGACCTGCTCGTCCGGAGCTTCGCCGAGCACGGAGTGACGCTCCGGCTATCGGGCCTGCGGCCATCTGTTCCGCACCTCGCACGCTGGCTGCTCGGCGGCCCGGGGCCAGTGCCGATGCGGGTCGTACGTTCGACCGGCATCCTGTTCCAGGCTGTCGGGCAGAAGCGGCGATGATGCGCTCGGTTCCTGGACTCGCCGAGGCGCAGGCGGTCGCGCCCGGGCTTTCCGAGCGGGCCGCCGCGCACGACCGGGAGGGACGATTTCCCGCCGCCGACCTCGAGGCACTGCGTGAAGCAGGCCTTCTTGGACTGATGGTCCCCGAGCGCCTCGGGGGCCTCGGGGCGTCGTTCGCCGACTACGCCGAGGTCGCTATGGCGATCGGCGCGGCGAGCGGGGCCACCGCACTCGTGTTCAACATGCATGCCTCCATCACCGGAGCGATGGCCCGCACACCCGACGGGCTCTTGAAGGCGCTCGGCGCTCCGGAGACCGCCTTGTCTCGCCGAGACGAGGCGCTCGCCGCCGCGAGCAAGGGCTCCCTCTACTCCGTCGCGATGAGCGAGCGTGGATCGGGCGCCCGGCTGTCGGCGCTCTCGACGACCTACTGGCCCGAGAACGGCGGCTTCCGGATCCGCGGGACGAAGAGCTTCGTCTCTGGCGCCGCCTTCGCCGACACCTTCCTCGTCGCCGCCAGAGCTGACAGCGGCAGCGACGCCCGCGGGCCCGACGAGTCGGGCACTTCCTCTCCACTACCTCCCCGGGTCTCGTACTTTCTCGTTCCGGCCGACAAGGGATGTCGCGTCGAGCAGTCCTGGGACTCCCTTGGGATGCGGGCCACGGGGAGCGATGACGTGCACATTGACGCGTCGGTGGACAGCGGTGCGCTCCTCGGCGGCATCGAAGGACTGGCGCTGCCCCTTGCGCAGCTGATGCCGCAGTGGCTCGTCGCGAGCTACGCCGCGGTCTACGTCGGCGTCGCACAGGCAGCGCTCGACGCGGCCGTGGCCCACTGCAGTGGGCGGCTCGGGGCCCTCCCGGCCGTTCGGGCTCGGATCGGCCGGGCCGACGCGGCCGTCGCTGCCGCCCGCCTCGTAGTGCTCGAGGCAGCCCGGGCGGTCGATGCCGCCCCGGGCGCCGCTGCGACCAACCGTTGGGTCTGGCGCGCCAAGCTCGTCGCCGGGGAGACCGCCGCCGAGGTGGCGTCCTCGCTACTCGAGGCGGCGGGAAGCTCCGCCATGCGCCGCGGCCACCCGCTCGAGCGCCTGTACCGAGACGCCCGCTGCGGATCGCTCCAGCCGGCGACCTCGGACGTGTGCGCTGACTGGCTGGGGCTCGCTGCGCTCGGCCGCGACCCGGCCCTCGACGCCGCGGAGCCCAGGTGGTGAGGGTCGCCGAGGACGCCGTGCTCACGGGGATCGCGTCGGCCTTTCCCGTCGCGGTCAGTCAGGACGAGCTCTGGGACGGCTATTTCGCCGGACGGTTCGGCCATGACCGCTTGGCGCGCGCCGCGTTCTCGGCGGTCGGCGTCCGCAGCCGTGGCGCGGTGATCGACCCACGGATCGAGGACGTCTCCGAGTGGAGCACCGGCCGCCGCATGGCCCGCTACCTCGACGAGGCGCTGCCTCTCGCCAAGGCGGCTGCCGGTGGCGCCCTCGAGCGCGCCGGGGTGAGCGCGGGCGACATCGGCGCCCTCGTGGTGACCAGCTGCACCGGCTACGTGACGCCCGGCCTCGACGTGCTGTTGGCTCGGGACCTGGGGCTCGCTCCCGACGCACGGCGGGTGGCGCTCGGGCACCTCGGATGTCACGCGGCGCTGCCGGCGCTCGCCACCGCAGCGGAATTCGTCGCCGCCCGAGGCCGGCCAGCGCTGCTCGTGGCCCTCGAGCTCGCCAGCCTGCACCTCCAGCCGGCAAGCGACGATCTCGAACAGGCGGTCGTCCACGCCCTGTTCGGCGACGCCGCTGCCGCTGCGGTGCTCGAGCCCGCTGGCACGTCCCCACCGTCGCGAGCGTCGGGCGACCCCCAGCAGAGACACGGGGAGCTCGGCCGCGAGCCGCTCGCGCGAAGGGCGCTACGCCTCGAGGTCGTTGACCACGAGGCGGGAAGCGACCTCGCCGCCTCGGACGACATGACCTGGCACATCACCGACATGGGTTTTCGGATGACGCTGTCGCGGGGCATCCCGAGATCCGTCGGTCGTCTCGTGGGCCCCGTCGTCGACCGCCTGCTCGAACGGTCCGGTCTCTCGCGCACGGACGTCACAGGGTGGGCCGTGCACCCCGGCGGTCCGAAGGTACTGACCAGCGCGGCCAGCGCGCTCGGACTGGCTCCCACTGAGCTCGTGGCGTCAGAGACGGTGCTGGCGGAACGGGGCAACTGCTCTTCGGCGACCATCCTCCTCGCGCTGGAGGAGCTTTGCCGGCGGCGCCCCCCGCGACCGGGCGAATGGTTGGTCCTGCTTGCCTTCGGTCCCGGCCTGACCTGCTACGGGAGTCTTCTCCGGGCCCGCTGAGGCAGCGGCGCGCGGCCACCGGCGGCAGCGGCCTCGTGCTCGAGCAGCCACGCCTTG